>JAITQG010000012.1 GCA_031289015.1 Lactobacillaceae bacterium | reverse complement strand
AAGGGTTCATCATTCAACAATTCGGCGGCGCGCAGTTTGTACTTAGCGTCCCGCACTGAACGTTCAATAGCTCGCTGTTGGGCTTGAAACTTTCCGTTGGCTTCTGCATCAGCCGGGCTGGGTAAATCGCTACGGTCTGGCATGGTGTTAATACCAATCATGAACGGCGTCAAAACGTGTCGGCAATTTATGCCCCGCACCCCGCTTGGTTCACCATAACCGTAATCATTCAACGAGTACACCACGCCAACATCTGGGTCTTTACTAGCTGGTACCCGGAAGCTCTTACCCTCGGTGACGATATGCCCTTGAATATGCGAGCATGCGGGGCGTGCTGCTTGATGATAAGACATGTAAAAAGTATCAACACCTAAATCTCTGCCGGCGCTCATTCTCAGCTCGTTATAGACACGGTACGTTGTTGATTGAATAACGGTACGGGCGTACGCTTCAAGGCTCCACTTGTGACCGCCTTTGTCCGTCAACCACCCTTTTGTATTCATCAAGTCCATAACGGCGTCTGATATGGCGTTAGCTTTCGTTTGTCCACCAATCACAACTCGCCCAACGATGTTTTCCAGTGTCTGCCGATACTTCTCAGCAACAACATTGGTTGTCAGGAGTGTTTCATTAATCATTGAATCAAGATTTGCCATTGTTTGATTTTCATAGGCTTTAAGTGTATCTAACACATCGTTACTTTTTGATTGCAGATGATTAGAAAAATCTTGTGCTATAAGCTCATCTTGCGTATTTTGATAAACCTTGACGCCTTCATGTTCAAAAATATTTTCCATCACGTCCCGAGCTACTCCACTACGTGCCATCACGGCTTGGATAACATCTTCGTTTAACATATTCATGTTCTGTAGCTTCTGCAATTGCCAAACGTACGGGTTAGATTCCAAGTCGTCGTTCACTGCGTTACGTTCAGTGATGCGCTTTATCATGCTCTCGACCAAATCTTGTTGTAATTGACCGTAAACGGCTGCCGCTCTATCTCCCAAAGCCAACATAGTTTGATCGCCTTCGTTTGGTTTATATTTCGGTTTCCGTTTAGCCATTTAATCACTCTCCGTAAATTGCCTTGTCTATTGCTTCCATAGGCGGTTGTGTTTCATACGTGATTTGCTCAAACATCTTCTCTGCTTCGTCCTCTGAGATATCCAACACCTTCATCATGGCGGCTTGCTTTGACTCGATGCCCATAGCAATTAGCTTTGCGTGATAATCAGCCTCTGCGCCCTTGTCGGTGAATACACCATCATCCGTGTCAATCGTGATATCTGCCAGTGTTGGAATCTCACCAGCGTACAAACCAGTGAACTTTGCCAACTCAAGGCAACTGATGATCAACTCTTGGATAGCCCGCTCAACATTACTTAAATGTGAGTTGCGAGTTTGGTAAGTCATTGAGTCTTCAGAAACAACCTCAGTTGCCGTTTTAAGCCCTTGTCCATCAAAGCTAAACATTCCACTAGACAAGCCCAATTGAACCTCTAGCGTCTTTAAAAAGTGGGTCATAGCTGAGATATACTCGTTAGCTCGGATGCCGGTTGTTAAATCGTTGATGTTTGTATTGTCAATATCGCCTGGAATCTGCACAAACACGTTTTGGTCAGCGTCGAAGTATTCACGTGGTGTTTGACTGTCGCCCTCAAATTGCAACTGCGTCATTGATTCAGGAATAGCCACACGACGTTGTCCCATCTTGATTTCCCAATGGAATTGGTCGAACGTGTCATTGATTGATTGAAGCGTGTTATGCGCATTGTCGTAAATTGAAATACCAAGCGGGCTAACAATATCCTTGTTGTTAAATCCAAACGGCTTCAAATAAACGAACAACGGACGTGAGATGTTATCGTACTTAACCCACTCGGCCAAATCTTCATAGACGTTAGCAAGCGGAACATTAACACCAACTTGACCTGGATTCTCTGAGCGATACAACTCGTTACTAACAACGTATGTGTTGTCTGCCCATTCATGGAATTCCAACAGCGTGTAATAAATTTGCTTATCTTTCTCGGTCCTAACGACGTGAGTTGCGACGGCAGCCTCTGAAATATCGTTAGTGTTGGAGTTGAGCGGGTAAAACATTGGCGCTTGCACATACGCAATTTTGACTTGTCCACCGGATACATACGGCTTCATTGCCAAACCACCAAGCGCTAACGCAGATTCGAGATAACGCTCAAAGTTCTTTTTGAAATCATTGTTATCAAAAATTGAGTGCGCGTAATCGTTAGCTGCATCGTTCCCGTCAATTGAAAACTCGAACTGTTCGTTGAAAATAAGCGAAGCCATGCGCCGGCTAGCAACCTGTGCCATGTTTAATGACACATAATCACGAGCCTTGCGATTACCGTACGTGTTCTTATAGCTCACCTTTTCAAAGTCACCCTTGAGAAACTTCAAGTTGGTATTGATTCGGTTGTACTCGTTGCCAGACACCCCGATTTTAGGATGATCTGTTATTGCGGTTAAGTTTGAAACTGCGCCCATTTTTGCGCCCCCAATCTTGAAGAAAGTCTTTATCTTGTCGAAAATGGTCATCTATTTGCTCCATTTCGTTATGCTTTTAGTCCTAATAACTTTGCGTTATCTAATACGAGATATTGAAATTGGTCACAACAATGGTCATCCACTTTAACAACGCGTGGATCATCAGTGTTTAGTGTTTTCTCATCGTATTGGTAACGTTGGTGTTCATCAATCCAAACCTTGTTATGGTCGTGATTGAGATAATAAAAGCGCCCCTCAGCAAGTAGTGAGTAGACGCTATCAATCATTGTTTGTTTCTTCTTCTTGGCGACTGGGTGCCATTTAATGCCCCAGTCCTTGTAATACTGATTACGCAAGGCGGCTTCCGCACTGTCAATCGTTCGATTAACTAGCTGAGCGCCGGTCCATCGTTCATCGCTGATACTGTCCTTGACGAAATCATGTACTAACTCCGACAGCTGACTAGGTGCCAGCTTCTGTGCTTTGCCGTGTGGCGAGTAATAAAGCGTATCGAGTAGAATCACCTTCCGCTTAGCAGTGAATCCATACAGCGAGCATGTAGTGGCTGATTCAGCGTGCCCACCGTCCAGTGAATACGCAAGGCCAACTATCTTGTCATCAGTTGGCAACTCAGCCAGGGGATGAAACATGCTCATATTGTACACGTTAGACCCTAGCCCGACCGATTCGCCCAGAAACTGCCAGCGATAATAATCTGGGTCATTGCGCTTGTTGGTCTCGATTTCATCTAGGTACTGTTGGGATAGAAAGTGTAGTGCATCATCAAGGTATGTTGTGTGCACGACCTGCCAACCTGGCATTGCCTCACGTTGTTCGACCCACTCGTTAATCCAATCATACGGATTGCGGGGCGGGTTATAAGAGTAAAACGATAATACATGCTTACCGTTAGGCAGCTTCTCACGAGTGTATGTTAACCGCACCGTGTCAATCTCCGCCCAATTGCTAAACTCGGCCAACTCCTCAAACCACAACCACTGTACATAACCCTTCGCAATCTTCATTGACTTTAGTTTCATTGGGTCATCGACGCCGTAGAAATAAAAGCCGGTACCAGTCTTGCGGTGAATGATTTGTAACGGGCTGCGCCTAAAATCAAACTGTGCCTGAAGCCCAAACAAATGAATAGCCCATTTAACTTGCTCGTAGACGCTTGTACTTAACGTTCTAGCGACTTTACGGAAGATAACGGCGTTTCCTTCAGGGACGGCTAAAAACTCGTGTAAGAGTCTAATAGAGATAGCAGACGACTTCATGGAAGCACGCCCGCCTTTCTCGACAAAGTCGGTAATGTTTGGCATTGACCACATATGCTTAAAGACTGGGTTGATCATCAACGATAAGTTCACATTACGTTTCTTCTTCGTACTCATCAAAACCAATCACCACCACTTCGTCTGTTTCCTCTTCATCACGACCGATTGCTAAACGTTTCATCAATTCGTTAGCTGCCAAGATGCGAGTTTTAATGTCTGCGCCTTTGTCAGCACGCACAACTTCACCGCCCGGCGTAATCATTACAAGCTCTTCGCTGAGTTCGCCACGGCTTATCGAAGTGTAAAATTGCATCACTTCTTCATACGTCGCGATGCTTTCTTTCAGCAGCTTTGCTTGTATGTCATTTATGTAACTGGCGATTCCAACATTTTCCAACAATTTGTGGGCTTGAGCTTTGGCATAATTCTTTGAATAACCCGCTTTAATTGCCGCCGGATAGGTCTTTCCGAGCTCTATATAGGCATCAGCAAACCGGCGCTGTTGTTCAGTTAGTTTTCGTGCCACATAATCAGCCCCTTTCACACAAAAAGGCACGATCCAGTTAACCGTGCCTTTTTGCGTAATTGATTAAATTATTGGAGTTATCTCATCCGATGAAAGACAAAATCGTTATCAGTTCCATGGAACGTCCTACGATATCATTTTACCACTTGTAAACGGTTCAAAAAGCTCATGTTTTTGAAGATTTTCGTAAATTTGAGCCACAAATGCCCGCTTAACTCGCTTAACTGTCGATATTGAACAGTTAGTGCGTTGTGAAATCACATCAACTGTCAAATGATCACCGCTAAAATAAAACCAATTAACTACCTTCTGTGTCATCTCGTCACTCAAACTATAAGTTAATCGAATCACCTCAGAGTACATCTTGTAACCCATTAACTCGTGGTCCTCTTCAAATATCATCAGCATCTTTAAGTTCCCGTCTGGGTCTTTAAAGTTACTGCGAATGTCTGAATTATCGTCAGGTTCACTGGGTTGATAGCGCAGTTCGTGTTTACGCCGAGCAATTAAATCAGCGAATTGCGGATATATCTTTAAATAATGCTTGATGTCTGAGTAGCTGTCGATTAAATCCATTTATAATATCTCCCATTCAACCTCAACACGTGGGTTTTCTTTATCAACACCGACAAACTCGTCTGTGTGCGCTGCAATGTATTTTAAACCGTCTCGCTTGAGAAACGGAACATCATCAACCATTGCCTTTTGCATACCATCAAACACAGCTTTGTGTACCATGGATGAAATGTTGTCTAGGTCAGTTCGCATGTCTTTGGTGAAATAACGAAATATTACACGATGTGGAACTTCCGGTAATGGTTCACCTGAATACTGACGTTCAACTGCTAGCTGGCAGTGAGTCGTGGCATCACGTTTCATGCGACTTGCTTTGATGCGATGAATGCGTTCAGCGTTGATGTATTCGTTTAGTGTCGGTATGCGTCTTAAATTAAATTCCAACATCACGCCCCCTATTCATACCAAATGACAGTTTCAAAATCTGCAAGTGCCATCGTGCCACCAACTTTATTTTTGGGTTTATACACTTTGCGTTCAGTCGTGCGGATGTTTTTAAATCCCAGTTGGCGGTAATAGTCTAGCATGATACCAACGTTAGCTTTATTTTTAACCGTTCTTTCCATCACACATTCCTTTTTTACGACCGACGACGCCAACGCGTCCGGTCGTTAATCCGTATCTCGTCATATGCCAGACCGGGGTTGTTGTAACGCAGTGCATACATAGTCGCTTCGATTTGTTGACCAGGCGTCCATTGTCGACCGCGTTTATTGCCGGCTGGATAATCAATAACTACCTTGCCTTCGTTCAATATCTCGACTAAATCAAGATCGTTATTTGCCAAGATTTCATCTCGGTTGAAGTTGTTAGCAGAGTGTAATAATTCTTGCATGTCCATTGTTTAATCCTTCAATCGTTTTAATTTGCTGTGAGCATCGTCTAATTAAGCGTATTTGAGCTTCTCTGCACTATTTAGGGTGATTATCCCAGAATGACAAACAAGTGCTTAAAACGCACGTATGGGCTTTATAGTTAGGTTGTACTTTTCATATCTCGACACAAGGAGTTGTGCTTTTAGTCTCTGGTCGTTTCACCCATAGGCCAGATATTAGTGTTTACGTGCGTAAGCATCCCCAAGTAACCGAGCACGAGAGTAGTCTCGAATAGTTACGTTGTTTCTGTCGTGCAGATAGCCTTGTACAAAAGACGCTGCTATTTTCTGTTGATACTCTGTTAACGGTTCATCCATAACTCATCCCCTAAAAGGGCAAATCATCGTCTGAGAGCTCGATAGCGCCATTCTGTTGCCCAAGAAACATATCAGCCGGACTAAATCCTTGTTGAACCGCAACGGGCGCCTGTGGAGCAAATGGAGCCTGATTATTGACCGCCGGCGCCACGGGAGTTTCCATCACCGGTTGGTTAGTCGCTTGTTGTTGAATGGCGGTTGCTTGGTTTTGGTTAAATCCCCCAGTGGTTTGATTCATCCCCACACTAGGTTGCATTGGTTGCTGGAAGGTGGGTTGCATCCCCATATTGGGTTGTGCTGGTTGCTGATATGGTTGTTGAAAGGTTTGTTGCATTGGGGATGCGATCATGTGTGTTTGTTGATAGGTTTGTTCAAGGGTCTTAACGTGTTGTTGTTGTTGGGTCAGGTAGTTATAGAGTTGTGTAGCTTTGTTGTCCTTTGTTACCCAATCGATAAACCCTTGTTGCCGGTCTGCTTCCATGGGCGCTAGTGCAACATCAAGTACTTTAATTGGTCCGTATCCTTGACTAGGAACTGTTGTACCAGCATTAGTCAACGTCAAGAACGTACCAGCCTTTAATTGCCCAAACTTAGCAAGTGCATTGTTTAAGACCATTGAGTTCATCCCCCGTGATACATACCAAAGTAACTCTGGGGATGGTTGCCCTTGCGAATTTCTTGAAAACAAGTAACCAAGATAGATCGTTTCTTGTTTTAGGTTGTCAATCGTAAGTTCTGGCACTTGTTGCACCATCATTGCTTTGCTGGGCGCTTTGTACATAATGCCGTTTACGTTCAGGTAGTACTGGCTAGGTTCACCAGCAATCACATAACTAGACGTTGACAGCGTTTCTTTACCTGACGTGTATTTCAATCGAGTCATCGTTACATCGACAACCATTGTGACTGTTGTGATTTTTTCTGCATTGTTAAAGTCATCCCCAGCAAGGCCCATCGAGAAACGGCCTTGTTGTCCATCAAAGGCTAGGTTATAGCCTGGGAACTGTGGGGCGTCATTATTAGTGATTGAAACGTTATTTTTTAGACGTTCTTCAAATGTCTGCATTATTTGTTCTCCTGTTTATAGTCAAAGTCAGGTATAATAACAAATGGGTATGCTTGTTATTAATCCTGACAAGTTATTGAGTAGGTCGTTAACGTCGTTTGATGTTAACGACTTTTTTTGCGTCTAATTCTTTGTTGTGGGCATCTAGCCAGTAGAACATCCCGTTTAGGTATTCATCAAAGCTATCCGTCCAGTGGAGCAACTCCCTAGTGAATGCGAAGGCTTTATTAATGACTAGGTTGTAATCATTACCTCGATATTCACTTTGGTCTGTTAACTCAACGATGCGGTCTTGCATCAACACGTCGTTATCCCACGAGTACTTCAGACCTGCAAACCGATTACTACTAGCAACTTGTACTGCAAGTGCGTTAGCAGCATTAGCCAGTTCGTCGTCAGTCATCACACCTTGCAGTGATTCCTCCAAGACAGTTTCACGATCTAGTTGTTTGAATGTCTTGGGGGATGTCGTTTGCTTCGCTTTCTTTTCGTACGCTTGAACTTCTTCTGCGGTCGTCAATCCCTGAAACAACCACATGTCAATTTGGTTTTGGACTGACTTAGCACCTTTACCGCCTTTATTCTTTGTAGCCCTGATTGCTAATACAAATGTGTTAGCTGCGTCTTTTTCTGTCTGCATGTTATGCACCAAGTCGTTATAGCCATTTTGGATATCAGCGTTAGTAAATGCGTTAACAACCATATCTGCTCGTTGCCACTCTTGCATGATTATTTGCATGTAATTATTTGCCATGTGCTTTCCTCCTCGCGCGTATCTAATTAACTACTAGCTGGAACTGGTTTACTCTTTCTCTTTCTCTTTCTCTTTACTCTTAAGAATGGGGACAAACAATAGGGGTAAATTTGACCTATTTAACGACCTATTTAACGACCCATTTAATTTTTCGTGCAATTCGACCAACTCTCCCTTTTTCGATCTCAATCACACCTAATTTCATTAATTTATCTTCAGCTAATCGAACAGTTTTAATCGAGTGACCAGTTAAAATTTCCATTTCGTGCCCGGTTACTTTAAATTCATTTGGACGTCCGAGCGAATTCCATTTACCCAGCAACTCGTAGAACACTGATTTCTCAATAGATGTGAGTTCCCATTTAGCTTGTCCGTTATAAAATTCAGTCCACACGTCGAAGAAACTTAATTGCTTATCTGCCACATACCTTATCCTTCTTCCTTTGGGATGTTGATGTTATTTGGGGATGTCTCATACATATATTGCAGTGCTTCAACAATCTCGTATGGTGTTGCATATCCGCCATCTGGTACTTGATACGCCTTAATAAATGTACGGTCTGGCTTCAGGAAGGATGCTTCCTCACCACTTAGCGCTTCTAATGCTTCTTTAAACGTGATTTTCAACATGGTGGACTCCTTTATAATTCACTCGTTCATCTTTGCTCATCTTCAAATGTTGGTGAATTTCTTCTCCCATTTTGCGAGCCAGATTCAAGTTAAACAGTTGCAAATCTAAAAGTCGGTAATATTCTTGTTCCCAAGCTTCTTCATTTTTCATACGTGTCCCTCACTGCGCTTAATAACGTGTAAAAAAAGTTATAATCACGGACATCTTCAATTACTCCTGATACTTCTTCTAGCTTTTCAAACGCTTCTTCAAATGTCATAGCTTCTCCTCGCATAGTTCATGGATAGGCGCCCGCTCATCTGTGCGCGCTTCGTACCAGGCGATGACCTTCTCTTGAAATAACAATTGTTCATGAATCACCCAATTGTCAGCCAGCAACTTATCCAACGTCTG
Source organism: Lactobacillaceae bacterium (assembly GCA_031289015.1). Lineage (GTDB taxonomy): Bacteria > Bacillota > Bacilli > Lactobacillales > Lactobacillaceae > Weissella. The sequence goes on along the minus strand of JAITQG010000012.1, from coordinate 26,017 downwards.
CTTTAATTCAGCATTCTTCATGATCGTGTCTTTTAGTTGCTTCTCATACTGTTGTGTTGTGGGTGGTAATGTGATGTTGAATTTCATGTTGTCCTCGCTTCCATGCAAACACCTGCCGTGATAACCCGCTAATGAAATACAGTAGCAAGCCACCAAACAAGTAAGCTGTGGCCGTCATGCTGAACACGCTCAGAAATCCAAGCATTAGACCCGCTTGTGTTCCGTGGACGTCCCAGAATGCACCTGACCACGCCAGTAACGTGATCCCGACGATGGCACCCGTCACGATAAATGCGTGAAACAGGTGTATTGCCAATTTATATTGTATTTTCATCGTGCACCTCCTACGTACTCTCGATTAATCCAACGGAGCAATAACTCTGTTGAATATTTATTCGGTAATCGCTCAACTCCCAATTTCACGAAGTCAGAATCAAAGCGAATATTTTCATTGAAAAATGTGTCTCCAATGTTCAATAGTTCAAATACTTCTTCACGTGACAACAACGGATGTAATGTGTCCATGTGCTCCCTCCTTTTTGTCCTATTAAATAAGACTTTACGTTAAACAAAAATGATGTCATCAAAACCAACTTGCCAATAGTCTAGGATCTTGTTGATTTCTTCAGCGTCAGGATATGATTGCTTATTTTCCCATTTACGCCAAATATCTTTAGAGACGCCAATCGCTTGACCTGCTTGTTCTTGGGTCATATCAGTAGTAGACCGCAGCGCTTTCAATGTAACTTTAATTCCCATGTTCATTCTCCTATAAAATTTTATTTAACAATGCCAATAACGCCCAAACACCAAGCATTAATAGCGACAACTTGTTTAATTTTTTAACTGTATTTTTTGTCATAGTATAGTTAAGCATGTTAAGATATATACACCAAAGAATCAGAGCTCCTTTCAATCTCTGTGGTATTTGGTGTTATTTGAGTAGCTTTTCAACGAGCTTAATTAATTCGTGTAGTACTGGCATTGTCGTAGATGCGAACACGTATTTTGCAATTAAGACTTCGTTGGAAGGCTTTTTCTTTTTACCCTTTTTCATGCTTTTCCTCCTTTCTTTATATCTATATCATAGTCCTATTAAATAAGACTGTCAACATTTAAATAGGACTTTTCTTTACTTTTTGTTGTGTTTTGTCCGTTTTTATTGTACTATTCAACTATAAAGTGACGTTTAAACAAAAAAAGGAGCAATGTTATGGTAGATGATTTAGGCAACAAAGAAATAATGGGTGCAAACATTCAATATTGGATGGATCGAACAGGAAAAACAGCAACACAATTAATAGATGATTTGAATTTTAAGAAATCTACATTTTATGGATGGCTCAATGCCGTATCTTATCCACGTATCGACAAAATAGAAATGATGGCTAATTATTTTGGTGTGCAAAAATCCGAATTAGTTGAACGTCGCACAATTGAACCAACCTCAGCATCCCCACTAGATTTAGGTTCACTGGCAATATCAGATGAATGGGACGAATATGTCAGTAGTAACGGCCGACCACTAACCGATCATGATAAGAAACTTCTACGGGCAATGTTTGGAGACGGTGAATGAATCAACAAAATCTCATCAATGAATTAGTTGATCTAATTAGAATTAAGGGTTTCGCTTTCATGCCAGTTGACCATTTGGACGCCGTTGCAGTCATCAACATAAACAAAGCTGTGGGGATGTATGATGTGAACGCTGCTACACCATTTGACATTGCTCACGAGTACTTTCATATCATTCACAATGATACATACCGAAAAAATGACTATGATATTCGCAATCCACAAGAAAAAGACGCTAATGAAAGCGCCGTTGAACTCCTTTTGAATATGTATAAAAATGCAGGTGGGACAATGGAGCATATTCAAAACTTCATTGACATAACCGGCGCTCCTGATTATTGGGTGGTTCGGTTGGCAAATTAAAAAAGCCCCGTTCAAAAGAACGGGGCACGCAGTAATTAATCACTGCGCTTGGTCAATCGCCACACTAGGTAAGCGACCGCCACAGGACAAATTACTTTATCCCAAAGCGATGTCAAGGCATCGTAGATAAGTTGGTACATTGAGTTCACACTCCTATCCAGCGTCTATTGTGAATGTGACGCATGAATAATAATAGCACAAAAAAAGCCACATGGTCATTCACTACCAAGCGGCTATTGGATAGAGATGTAAACCTCTGACCAACTTATCTTTAATTATTATATAACGCATCCCCAATAAATGCAAAATAACACGACCTGTGGCAAGTCTTTAAACTGCCTTAATCCAGGAAAGGACTTAGGTTAAATTTTATTATGGCTAGTATATATAAACGAAGTTCTAATTCCACATTCTCGGCCACTGTTACGTATCGAGAAAACGGGGTTTCAAAACGCCGAACTAAATCCGGATTTAAAACTAAAAGCGACGCCCGAGCCTGGGCAATTATAGCGGAAGAACAAGCACAGACGGTCGGTTTGCATACCAAATCCAACAAAACGCTTAGCCAGTACATTGAATTTTGGACGTCTACTTATCGTTCAGACGTTTCTAGATCTACAAAGGTTTGGTACCAAATAGTTATTAAATTAACAGACGAGTATTTCCAATTGCTGTCTATATCCGATATTCAAAGAGCGGATGTTCAAAGCTTTTTCAATTGGATTGGTGCAAATTATTCTAAATCTTCAGCTCGTAAGATTAAAAATATCATGCACCAAAGCATAAAAGGGGCTTTGTACGATGATCTAATTTACAAAGACCCAATGTTGGATATTGTGCTAACTGGCAGAGAAAGCAAGGACTCTTCGCTGAAGTTTTTAGAAATCCCTCAAATGAAAGCCTTGGTTGATGAAATTCAAACAATGGATATTACGCAGCGTTCAACGGCCGACATGATGATTTTAACCGCTATTATGACTGGCGCTAGATATGCTGAAATTGCCGGGCTAACTTGGCGCGATATTGGTAACAATTCAATCAACATCAACAAGTCTTGGGACCAAGCAACAAAGTCTATGAAATCTACTAAAACCAAAAATTCTGTCCGGATTATATCTGTTCCTGATACTTTGATTTCGGATTTATATGTGTGGCAACCAGAGCGCCAACCCAGTGGTTTTGTTTTTATTGAATCCAATCAGTATCCATTGACTTCGGTTGGTCTCAATAAACGCCTAGCAACATTATTAAACGTTATCCACTCCCCAAAGATGATAACCTTTCACGGATTGCGACATACCCATGCCAGTTGGCTAATATCTCAGGGTGTTGATATTCACTATGTATCAGAGCGCTTAGGTCATTCGGATATAGACACAACATTGCGTGTGTATACTCACTTGCTTGATAACAAACGCACGGCAGAAAATGATAAAACTATGAACTTGTTGAAATCAGTTTAAAAAATGTTATGTGCTGTAAAAATGCTGTAAGTTTTTTCAAATCCCAGTAACGGCGTGGCTTTTTAGTATTCAATTACGGACTCCAGGGGCATTCAAAAAACGCCAAACAGCAACTACTGTTTGGCGTTTTTCAATACTATCCGACGAACAACTAGCTGATTGTATCGAAATCCTCTAGTAAATATAAATTGAAAAAGTCGTTTTCTACTTAATCCGTTTTTCAACAACATCAAATACTTCGCCGTCCGCGCGCTTACCTACAGCAATAATGTCAATCACATCAATTTGATTACCATTTTGCGCAAAAACAATTCTAAGTCCAAGACGCAACAACTTAATTTCTCGTAAACCAATCAAATTGCCAATAAGTGGCTTACCAATTTGCGTCCCCATGGTTGCAATCTTGTTTAGACCTCTACTGACCTGAATTTTTTGCGAATTATCTAGTTTTTTGAAATCTTTGGCAGCTTGTGCAAACCAATTAAGCTGGTATTTGCTCATGCCCACTCATCCTCAATGTTGCTGAGGTTAAGATTTACAAATTCACCCCGCACATCACCGTCAGAAATGCGCGTACCGTCATCGTTAACCAAGCGTTGTAGCACTTCAATTTTAAAGTATGCGTCATTTAATAAATCTTGATTTTGTTGTAGCATTTGTTGATTTTTTTGGATTTGAAGTAAACCCTCCTTATCAACTAACGCACCAACTACCACGTTGTTATTTAAGATTGTAATTGGGCTGTGAAATTCAGCTGATTTATTAAACGCCTCCATTGGGGCTTTTTTAACATCAGAAATCGACATCAGTTCGGCTGGATTAATCATTTGGTTTCCTCGCTTTCTATTCGTTACATAGATTGTACCATAAAAAGACTTTAAAAAGAACTACCAAAAACATACGTTAACGTGCCAAATTTCATCTTCAGTTACCACATTCCCTAAACCAATTTCCAACACTACACACATTTGGTGGCATCTTATTAATGAGGAGGTATATAAAATGATCACATCACATGTCGAACATGGCGTTAGAAATTTTGCCCTGAAATCAGCTCTGTGGGTTGTTTTCAGTTGTTGGTTTACTGTATTATTGTTAGTGGGGATTGGTGTTTGGAAATTCGTTCCACAGGCAATGTTCACGGAATTTACGCCAGGCATTTGGCTAACGACCGGTTCGACTACACTAGCGTCAGTGATGTTGTTATTTAACATCAGCTGCCGGTATATCAAATACAAAGTTGCCCGCGCGGAACGCATTCTACTAAACACCAAGCAAATCAATTTTCGTTTGAATCAACTGGTACGTGAAACTAAAAGGGGGAATCTGCTTACTTCACGCGACATTTTACTCGAACTAATTGATATTGCTGAATATATTTGTTTTCATGAAATGGATCTGGCATTGATTAATGGCCAATACGTTGTGTTTATCGACGAATGGATGCATCATAATTTATCGATAATTAAATCCTATATCCAATTGGAGAGCAGCGATATCAGAGTGTTAATTAAAGCCATGTATTTATTATCTAAGGTGGGAGATTATGACAGAAAAATACTATAAGTTTAATCTAGATGATTACGCAGAAATAATCGAGATGTTACAGGCACAACCACGTTGGAATGGCAAACGGCGTTGGTGGGAAAAGCACGATATGCCGTTCGATCCTATCCGCCCATTGTGGAAGCGGATCTTCAACGTATTTTAAGTAGCTTCCCGGATAAAGTTTCCCACAAAAAAGGCTCGAGACAAGTGCACTATTCGCACTTGTCTCGAGCTTTTTTTGGTTCTTAGAAATTTTAATTTATTGATTTAACTAGACATTTTGCGCTTTTTTTCTGCCATCTCGCCTAAAACCACAGTTCACGCATTAAATTTTCGAATTTTACCACAAATATTGTAAATTTCAGTACTTCGCCCGCTTTTTTGACCCGAAACACGAAAATGGTATTAGATTAGAAAATTATGAGCATTCTCTAATTTTGTGATATATACTTTCGTTTATAGTTTAACAGCCGTTATCCTAAATAATCTTTTTGAGGTATTATCTATGAATAAGTTCACTAAAGCTCTTATGGTTGCAGTCGCTGGAATCACCCTTGGCGTTTCTGCGCATATCACTACTGCCCACGCCCAAGATTATCAAGAAGTCGTTAAGTTGACTTACAAAGATCCATCAACGACTAAACCAATTAAAGCTTTGAAATTTGACAACAAAACTATTTACGCATTCAAAACAGCCAAAGTCGCCTATTATTACCAAAGCCAAACTGCCCGTTATTTAAAGGCTTACGTTGTCATCACTGATGGCTACGCTGACTTTGTCCCAGCCTATAACTATACGGTTGATAAGTTTACTGGTAAGAAGTACCTAGGGGAACAAGTCGGTAAAAATTATCCTGACAAGCCAACACCTTTTGATCCAAACGCACCATTACAACCTGTTCAAGATAATTTGAATCATTCATACACATTATCAAACTTGTATGATTCAACAGGGGTTAAGACAGATTTGAATTTCTACAACGATGAGGTGTCAACAATTTCTTATGACGCACATCCAACCCACAACTATGTACCAGTTTGGTCTGAATACTGGGCTCATCATACCGATGATGTAAACGCCTAACCAAATCACAAAACGCCAAGCGCATTGCCGCTCGGCGTTTTTCTTTAGCCCTATTTAATCGTGATATTACCCAATGTTGCATTCGCTGAAACTGTAAACGTGGGTGCATCCCCAACAATCACCTTTTGATCCGCTGTCACCGTGTGCATGCGCTTAATTTCCACATCGCCCAACGACTTGGCGACTTGCACGTGATAACTAGCTTTCCCGGGCAACTTCACTTCGATGTTGCCGACTGCCGTTTCAAAGGCTAAATCGCCATTGACCGTCTGCCAAGCCAGCTCAAAATTAGCCGCCTTACCCGAAAACTTACCGTGACCCATCAAATCTTTTGCTTCAATACTACCAGCCGCCCCACTCATTTGAAAATCAGCGGCCACGTTACGCAATTCAACTTCACCAGCCTTCACGTTGGCCCGGAACACACCTGCAACCTCAACATTTTTAAAGAGCGCACTACCGGCCATGATGTTAGCTTCGATATTGGCCACTTTGATACTCTTGACTTTGACTTCACCAGCATTCAATTCCAAGTCTAGCCAGCCATCAAGGTCCAGATCCGTGATATGCACCTCACCAGCGTTCACCTTGATTTTCATATCCCCTTTAAATGATTCTGGGACATCGATGCGAATGATATTTTGTTTGTCATGCCAGTCAAACCCCATCCGCTTTAATTTACCAAACACACCACCAACTGTTGGCCGTGGCATCGTGACTTTAAAGTGGCGATTCGCATTTTCAATCTTAACGGCAAATTCTGCATCGTCATTAGTCAAAACTTGATCAACGCGGAAATCATCACCAACTCCACGCGCGATGAAAATCTCACCAGCATATGCATCCAGTTCAAACGTATCATAATTCGAGGCATTCGCTTGTTCAATCACGACTAAATCCGTGACCTCACCCGCGATGGATTGCGCCACAGCATGCACGTCACCCAAACCCGCTACGACTTTTTGAGCTAACTCAAGCTCTGAGGCTGTTGGTTGCTGTTGTTGTAAGTCAGTAAAGTTCTCTGACGCATCAGCAAACACTTCCTCTTTAAACTCACGCACCGAAACCGTCTCGTTGATGCCCGTAAATAATTTTTCTAATTCATTTTGTAATGTCGTGTTCATAACTCACCTCATCAAGTCATCAATCATCTGTTTAGCAAATTGCCAAGCTGCTTGTTCTTTAGCCAATTGCTGGTGCCCCGCCTCGGTTAACGAATAATACTTACGCCGTCCACCTTGCGTCTCATCGCCATAGTAACTCGTCACCAAGCCCTCTTTACCCAATCGGCGAAACACCGTGTATAAAGTAGCCTCATTGAGTTCATATTCACCATTTGTGATGCGTGCCACGTCTTGGACTAAGCGATACCCATACGAATCGCTTTGACTCAATAAATTCAGCACAATCGCGTTGGTATGGCCGCGGATTAAATCTTTTGATAATTCATTTGTCATAATAATTACCTTTCCTTACACAGTAATATAACACCAAGTACTGTTTGTGTCAAAGTAATTTGTTGACCACAGCAAAAAAGAGAAGCTGAGTATCATCCTCAACTTCTCTTTTTCAATTTATTTAATTAACCAAATTTGTAGTATTCCCACTTGGCAGCATCGAGATCATCAGTACATGCTTGCCGAATGCAGTCAACTTTTTGCTCTGGATGGTGACATGCATCACCCATTAACTTAGAATATGTGTCAATTTCGCTGTTTGCCATTTTGTGTCCACCTTTATTTAATGAAAGAATGAAGCTACTACGCAATATGTTATATGTGTCATCATCATTATTGTACTCCTAAAGCCTTAATGATGATGTGAAAATCTTATGAATGAAATCGTAGCGAGCTAAACTCTTCTACACCAACTATTATGCACCCAAACATGTAAAATAGTGGATTTATTTCGAAAGAAACACCAAACATGTAAAAATCGCCTGGCCACCCGTTGTTTTTCCTGTAAACAAGACGCTTTGGCATTATATTCGAACATTCAACCATAAAGTGGCTATCTATCCGAACAAATGCATCAAAAAAGGGATAAGCAACTGCCTATCCCTGTGTTTAAGCATTCAACAATTCCCTGATTGCCAAATCTAAGTCAGTAGCTGAAAATTTCAATTCCACTAACCCTAACTTCAAATATGAGCGCCATGCATGCGCAAAATCGCGTTGCACTTTTTGATGATAACTATTTAACAGCATCGTTTGAATGCCCATGAATTGATGGGCTAATTGTTGCTGGGGGAATTTACTGAATTGCTTTAAATCAGTCTCTTCCATCACCATCAAATGCGTCCATTGTTGCCGTAAGCTAATTGCCAAAAATTGCACCAGCCCCTGCGCATACAGTTGCAACGCATTTGTCGTCACATTTGTACTAGTTGGGACATTAGCATTAACCGCCGCTGTCGCCACTAGCAATTGGGCCAAAGTCGTTTGCAAATTCAAATAGTCATTTAACAATAAGTCATTTTGCTTGATGGGGCGTTCCCATTCAGCAGTGACGGTTCGCGTCATTTCGCGCGTTAAACGCAGATATTCAGCAAATGCCAACTCCATGTTAGTAGACCTCGCGTGGCAACAACAATTCAACTTGCACGCCTTTGACTTCAGCTGGCTTTTTTGGTCCGCCGTTGAAAACTAATTCGCGTGAAGCAACTTCGATCGTCTTGCGTTCCTTCAAATACCAAGTTCCAATGAAGTCATAATCCAATAACACATCCAACAATGAAAGCGCGTCTTGGCCATCAATAACTTGGAAATGCCATTCTTGCCCACCAATGGCCGCCGTGTTTTCATCATAAAAGACACGGAGTTCCACATCATTGTTCAACAGCATGGCCGCCCCATTTGGCATACCTTGCAAGAAATAATGTGATTCAGCTGACAACACAAACAACCGATCAATCATTCCCGCTGGCATTTCACTTTGCACCATTGGGTAGATGAAATTGTCAGCTGTCTCCAAAATGTTATAGTCCACATCATATTTGAATTCGCGTTCCATATAGCGCCCAAATTCGCGCAATAAATTGGCCAGCGGGCGAATTTGGTTCGCGGTCGTCTTGGTGCGATAATTAGCCACCAGCAAATTAGTAATCGCATGTGAATTAAAGAAAATTTGGTGCTTTTCTAATGACCAATAGAACAACTTTTCTTCTTGGCCCATTTCAGTGAAATACACCCCGCCATTGGCATCATCATTCAAGACAAATTGGAACACATTGGGCACGTTGAGTTCTTCAATGACCAACGTTAGCTCTTCGCGGTCTTCTGGAATCAAAATATTATAACCTGTGATACCCGCAAATGACATAAAGCGGTGCATGGCCATTAAATACCAGTCACGGCGCTCAAATTGGCGTGGTGCGACAACCCATTCCGTGGCGAGCGTGGTATTAGCCAAATCACCGGCAATATCATGCACGATAACCGCATCATCAGTTTCGTTTAATAGCCGAATTGCCCCTAATTGACGTTCAACGGCTTGGACGTCATCCGTTAACAAATCGACATAGGCAGAAATGTGCCCTTGTACGTGATCAGTCATGCAACATTCCTCCTTCATCTGTCAAAAGCTTGGATGGCAATTGGCTAACATAGTCTTTATACAAATTATTAACGGCGGTTTCAAAATTAGCAAAATTCTCAAATTGCTCATCAATCGCGCGTTGCTCATAAATCAAAATGGTATCTTCTTTTGAATAATACAAAATCAACGTGTTATTTTCAGCAATTAAATCAGGCACCCGGGCAGCCTTTTCATCAATGGCATCCAATTGCGCCAAGCGGGTTTCAACTTGTGTGCGGCGGTCCTTGGTTTCAGCTGATTGGAAAATCCCGCGCTTATCTTCTAATTGTTGCATTTCCAAATTCAATTGCACGCGCTCGTTATTCCGCACGGCTTGTCCATCCACCAATTTTTGTAACTCTTCATTGGTGTGTGTAGCATCCTCAATCACGTCCGTATGGTACCGGCGATTGCTAGCGGCCAACTCCACGGCTTGGGCGAGCATATTGTATTCTTCATCATGGAAAATAAAGCTCACGGTCAATGGATCCAAAATCCCGAATTGACGGCGATCCCACCAGTTACCAAAATAAACTTGATACACACCAAGTTCATCTTCTTCATAGTAAAAGAATGGGAAATGCTCTTCTAAATACTCAATCAAGTGCGTTGACAAATGATGTGAAAGCTCATTTTGCAAATCATCAACGAGCAATGATTCACTACGATTGCTCTCCACATCCTCAGTATCTTCAACTAAAGTCGCGTATTTCTTGGCATCTAGTAATTGGTAGACCAACCGATTGTTATCTTCGGCGATGGCTTGTTGCACGTCACTTAGGTATTGCATCTTGGCCCGTAGCTTATCACTCAACGGAGCAAAGATATCAGGAATTTCAGTTTTTAAATAGGGTGTCTGTTCCATGACTAACCTCCACGTTAATTTACAAATAATATATCACTTACCATTTTACCTTAAATCCACTAAAAAAGCGTTGATTCACAATGAATCCAACGCTCTTGTTAAGGTTTGTATTGATTAATATTGTTCCAAGTAAGTATCGATTTCCCAAGTTGAAACTTCTTGACGATATGAAGAATATTCCAACCGCTTGGCAGTTACAAAGGCTTCTGCCATGTGGCTACCGATAGCGTCCAAGACAATCTTGTCTTCAGTCATGTTGTTCACAGCGGCCAAAAGTGTATCTGGCAAGTCGATGATGCCAGCGGCCTTACGTTCGGCTTCATCCATCAAGTAGATGTTGCGGTCAACGGCATGGTTTGGTTCCAATTCGCGAGCGATTCCGTCCAAGCCAGCTGCCAAGATTCCAGCAAAGGCCAAATATGGGTTAGCAGTTGGGTCAACTGAACGCAATTCCAAACGGGTTGAGTTACCACGAGAAGCGGGTACGCGGACCATTGGTGAACGGTTTGAACCTGACCAAGCCACGTAAACTGGGGCTTCAAAGCCTGGTGTCAAACGCTTGTATGAGTTAACAGTTGGGTTTGTCAAAGCAGTAAAGGCTGTGGCGTGATCCAAAATTCCACCCAAGAAGTTATAAGCCGTCTTTGACAATTGCATATCACCAGTTTCATCGAAGAAGACATTACCTTCATCAGTGAACAATGACATGTTCGTGTGCATTCCGTTACCATTGATACCAGAAACTGGCTTAGGCATGAAGGTTGCATAATAACCATGCTTGCGAGCCAAAGTCTTAACAATCAACTTGAAAGTTTGGATGTTGTCAGCAGCTTCCAAAGCATCAGCATATTTGAAATCGACTTCGTGTTGACCAGGCGCAACTTCGTGATGTTCCGCTTCAACTTCAAAGCCCATTGTTTCCATTTCCAACACGATTTCGCGACGAACTTCGATACCCAAATCCAATGGGGCAAGGTCGAAGTAACCACCCTTATCGTTCAATTCAGTTGTAGGGTTACCATTGGCATCCAACTTGAACAAGAAGAATTCTGGTTCAGTTCCCAAGTTAAAGTTCTTGTAACCAGCTTCATTCATCTCACCAAGGACACGCTTCAAGTTGCCACGAGGATCACCAGCGAATGGTTCGCGTGCAGCAGTATAGATATCACAGATAATGCGGGCAACCTTGCCACCCTTTGAGTCAGTTGCCCAAGGGAAGATCATGAAAGTTGACAAGTCAGGATACAAATACATATCTGACTCTTGAATGCGGACAAAGCCTTCGATTGAAGAACCGTCAAACATCAAGTTGTTGTTCAATACTTTTTCCAATTGTGAAACTGGGACACCGACGTTTTTAATAGCACCGAATACGTCAGTGAATTGCAAACGTAGGAATTGAACGTTTTCTTCCAAGATGAAGTTGCGAATATCGTCTTTAGTGTAATCCTTACGAACCATGGTATAAATATCTCCTATGTGATTAATGATGAACAGTTTAGCAACAGATATAATCAGCGCGCTTGTCCGAACCGACCGATCTTCATAAACTCAGCTTGCAACGCACTTCGCAACGCAGTATCACTGGTTGCTTGTTGGCGTTTGGCTGCTCGTTTCGCTTCAACTTCGCGAATCTCGGCGACCGTGTAACCGGCATCCAAGTAATCGGCAATTTCTAAGAGCCGATCGACGTCGTTTAGCGAATAGCGCCGTTGTTTACCGGCGCCCCGAACAGGTGCAATTAAGCCTTGTTGATCGTAGTAACGAATTTGACGATCTGATAGGCCGGTCAACTCGCGTACAACGCTAATGGGAAGCACAGCCATCTCCCGGCGCAATTCCTTTTCACTCATACGTGTGCGACCTCCTCTATGCGTCCTATAATAACAGATTTAAGGAGAAAAAAACACCCTCATGTCAGTTTTTACGACATGAAAGCGTGAATTTCATTCATTATTCGTGTAATATGGTCTGGCGTTTTTACTAAATCAAACCAATGGATGTCGCTAAACTGGTTGTTAAACCACGTCAACTGGCGCTTTGCGTAACGTCTCGAAGCCTGTTTGAGGAGTTCTGCGCTTTCATCTTCACTTACTAAATGTTCGTAAAAACCGAACATTTCTTTATAACCAATCGCTTTTTTAGCCGTACTGGTTTCTGGTAAGGCGTGCGCAATCGCCACCTCGGCCATCAAACCCTGTTTAAGCATTAAATCTACGCGTTGATTAATGCGTTGATATAAAACCTCCCGTTCAGTCGTCAACCCAATGATATAAGCATCGTATAGCCGCTGGGGCTTAGGTTGTTGCGCCGAGAACGGCTGACCAGTTACTGTACTAACTAGCAAGGCTCGAATTAAGCGGCGAATTTGACCAGGCAAGATACGTTGTGCACTGACTGGATCAAGTTGGGCCAAAGCATCTCTAACGACCGCCTCGCCCTGTTCATGGGCAATCGCCGTCCATTTAGCGACGAAAACCGGATTAACAATGTCATCAACATCAGCGAGTGGACGATCACCGAGTAAAGCTTGCACATAAAAGCCGGTGCCCCCGACTAAAATCGGCAACTTACCCCGCGCAGTCACATCAGCAATTGCGGCTTGAGCAGCTTGCACGAATTTAGCCGCCGAATACGGTTGATCGGGCTCGACAATATCTAGCATGTGATGTGGTACACGGGCTTGTTCGGCAATGGTGGCTTTAGCGGTACCAATATCTAAACCACGATAAATTTGCATGGAATCACCAGAAATAATTTCACCGTTAAATTGTTCGGCAATTTCCAGTGACAAAGCAGTCTTACCAACGGCAGTCGGACCAACAATTACAATTAATTTATCCATTTTCAGTACCCTTCACATATTTTTTAACAACTTTATACTAAATAATACAACTCTTTTGGAACAACATGTTAAAATGGCATTAAGCATTTAAATTTACTGGAGGAATCACACATGAAGAAATTTGGTTGGGGCGTTGTCACTGGAGTTGCCGCTACGGCAGTTGCAGCAGCAGCTAGCTTGTTTACTTTCCACAAAGTTGTTGTGGAACCAGATGAGAAGTTAGAAGCAAAGTTTGATGAAACAGACATCAAGTCAGCTCGCAAAGCAGGCTCATCACACACACCACGTTTTTAAGCGATATTAGAATCCACCAACTAATCTGTAGCTGGTGTTTTTTTATTGTAGCTTCATAAAACCAACAAACTAAATCACATATGTACTATTAATCAACAAAGTGGTTTAATAGGCATATAGTGGTAAACACGAAAAACCGCATGAACATATACCAAGCCAAACTGGAGAATATCGTGAAATACATACATAAAGCAGCAGCAAAAGTAGCATAAACAACCCTAACCCACCCCAAAATGGTAGGTGGCATATATGGTGGCACGATAACAATCGTTGCGTTAGTAATTGCACTTTTGTTACCTAACCAAGCACAGAACCTATTATATGCATGGTTTATATTATATTTTGGAGGAACGATAGCAATAGCAAGATATATAGCAATCAAGCACAAATCACCAAAATAATAAGAAATCACAACTAAAGCAACATTAATTAATTTGCGGTACCACTGAAATTCTAGGGCTGAGAAGGAGCTAAAGCGACTGAAAGCCGGGATTTTGGTTTGGTGGGGTCAAGGGCGGAGCATTGGGGCTGTTGTAGGGGAATCAGCGAGGTAGGAGCACTAGCGCGGTCTTAGGGAGTTGGTTTCGTGCTTGCACGGAGCCGAATCCCTTAGACTAGCAGGGCTCTTTATCGAAACACCCAATTTTTCAAAGGTGGTTTCGATATGCGCCCGTGTGTCGAGACACACGAGCTTGCCCCCTTCAACAGCCCCAATGCGGAGCCCTTGACCCCACCAAACCAAAATCCCTTTTGCCCTGAAAAGGGCAAAAAAAAGACCAGGAACAAAATATCCCAGCCCAAAAATCTTAAGAAGCAGCCTTAACCTTACCAGTATACTTAGCAAACCCGCCCTTCAAAACATACATATCAGTATATCCCAACTTCTTCAACTTCCGCACAACGCGAGCAGCAGTTTGATTATTAGCATCAACCAGAAAAACAGCCTTATCCTTACGCACAGCAGTAGCATTTTGAATCAACATTTGCGCCGGAATATTACGTGCCCCTAAAACATGCTTAGCTTTAAAATCCGGAGCATCACGTACATCAATCAATTGTCCACCACGGCTTTTAGCTTCAAACTCAGCACTGTCTAGTAAAGTAGCCCCAGAAGTGATTGAATACTTAGTCCATGCAAGACTACCCAGCGTCCATGCACCCCATAAAATTACGATCGTTATAATTGCTTGTATCATTAGTCTAAACTCCTTTTTTACTCTTATACATTTTAGCACATTCACTTTTACCACGATACCATTGCATAAGAAAAGCCCAGATTTAAATCTAGGCTTTTTGTTGAATGTTATTAATTAAGCAGCTTCTGCTACGAAAGTTCCAGTCGCAGCATCGTAACCAAAGCCAACGCGTGTATATGATGCATTCAATTCCCAGTTACGGTGCGCAGGTCCACCGACCATACCAACTGAAGCATCGTCAACATACCAAGCGTTGATTACGCCAGCGCCTTGACCCCATTGGATTGCGACAACTTCGTGACCATATGTTTGGGCCCAGTGAGCAGCATCGACTGATCCAGCCATCATGTTGGCACGCATTTGCGCAGTACCACCCAAACCAGCATCCAATGTCAATGGTGCCAAACCATGTTGGGCACGCAAAGCATTCAAAGCGTTCAAAGCTTCAGCGTAGTCACCAGTAGCAACAGGTGCCGCTGGTGTAGCAGGTGCTTCTGGTTGTGGAGCAACTGCTGGTGTTTCAACGGCGGCTGCAGGAGCGGCGGCTTCAACAGGCGCAGTTGAAGCCGGTGCTTGCACTTCAGGAGCGGCTGAACTTTCAGGTTCTGCTGCTGGTGCAGGTGCTTCAACTTGTGGAGCTTGCAATTGCAAAACTTGACCAACCAAGATCAAAGTTTCATCTGATCCCAATCCGTTGTAACCAACCAAGTTTGAAACTGTTACACCAGTATATTCAGCAATCTTTGAAAGTGAATCACCAGCTTGCACTGTATAAGTCAAACCATCAGCAGCCAAACCAGTTGGTGTGGTTACTTCAGGAGTTGCTTCAGGTGCAGCAGTGGTTGCTTGGTTGCTGATTGACAATTGTTGGCCAACCAACAAGAAGTTTGAATCAGCCAAGTTATTCTTAGCTGCCAAGTCTTCAACTGAAATTCCAGTTGCCCCTGAGATTGATGACAAAGTGTCACCAGCTTCAACGGTATATGATCCAGTTGTGCCTGATGCTGCATAGACTGACTTCACTTCGTCAATCGTCTTTGCGCGCCATGATGAATGCCCTGCTTCATCAGCTGATGCGTGATCTTGGTTGGCCATTGGTACAACAGCTCCAACAAAGGTTGCTGCTGCGGCTACCCAAAACTTACCTGATTTGTATAATTGCTTGTTTGCGTTCTTAGTCATATTTAATGCACTCCTTTATATGAGTCCCTCGATTGAATTCAAATTGATTTTTGAATCCATATGTAGAATTTTATCAATTCCACCGAACAGCCAAGTTAATGTTAACCACCATTACCTGAATTTCGCTGTTTACGGGAATTTCCTTAAGTATTACCTTAGCACCTATTGTTTTAACGTGTGAACCCTTGCCTATACAATAAGGCCTTTCCTTAATACTTTATAAAACATTTTCTTGGTTAGGCAATGCTTCCGAAATATAACTGAAACATTAGGCATCTGTTAAAAATACAAAAAAATGCGTGATTTGCCGGCAAATCACGCATTTATAAGCTTTAAATTAGATTGTACGATTGGCGTTTTTAGCTAATGAGGCAGCTCCATATGCACCAGCGTCATTACCAAGTTCGGCCAATTTAACCCGCGTAACATCACGCGTACCCTTAAAGGCAAAGCGTTGGAAATTCTTTTTAACTGGATCCAATAAGTAATCACCAGCTGCTGACACCCCACCACCGATAATGATGGATGATGGATTTAAGATGTTAGCAATATTAGCGGTTGCATAACCTAAGTAGTAACCAACTTTTTCGACCACTTCATTGGCCAAGTAATCACCATCTTTAGCTAAATCAAAGACAATCTTTGAGGTAACTTCATCCCCGTTATCAACCATATGCTTCAATTCTGAATCACCCGCATAGGCCTCAGCTAGGTCTTGGGCCAAATGCACGACCCCAGTTGCAGATGTGTATTGTTCTAAACAACCATGGTTTCCACAAGTACATAGGTAGCCATCAGGTTCGACGATCATGTGGCCAACTTCACCACCAGCCCCGACGACACCATGAATTAGCTTGCCTTCGTTGATGAGCCCGCCACCAACACCAGTGCCTAACGTGATGAACACGACGTCTGGCTCGTTATTTCCAGCCCCACGCCATTGTTCACCTAACGCAGCAGCATTCGCATCGTTATCAAGCGTCAAAGGCAAGCCCGTCCCAGCTTCAATGTCAGCACGAACAGTTTGTGACTCACTCCAATTTAGATTAAACGCCTTGCTGACAGTACCCTCAGCTAAATCAACCGTGCCTGGGGTTCCCATCCCAATGCCGATGAAGCGGTCCTTGCTCAAACCATATAAATCAAGATGGTGATTGATTGATTCAATGATATCTGGGACGATGTGTGAACCTTCGTCCAAAATATTTGTGCGTAGTGACCACTTTTGTTGAATTTCACCTTCGTCAGTTAAGATCGCAAACTTAATAGTTGTACCACCCAAATCAACGCCAATTAACTTATCTTTAACCATAATCTCATGCCCCAATTATCTATTTTTATGTACGAATACATATATTTATTAACTAATTAATTATACCGTAGCTGAACAAAAAGTAAACGCTTTCACGAAAGTTTATTTTCAGATTGTTGGCGGACTTCAAGTTCATGTTCGTGCCGCAAGACTAATTTGATATTGGCATACTGCGCTGCGTCAATCACCCCAGCTTTGTACATGTTATCAACTTCTTGGGCGACAAACTCAATGTCTAGTTGACGAGTCCCTATGTGCACATACGTGTCGAATTGTTTTAACAGTTGCAAAACATCATAATATGTTCGATATTGCATAATTAAACTCTCCCTATCGATAACCACAAACCAAAGACGATAAACCCAATCAAGGCGATCAAGCTAAAGCCTTTCAACAATTTGGGAATTTTAAACAAGCCCGTCTTAGATTCTTTTTGAATCAGCATCGGTGCCATCACGAGACCAGCAACCCCGCCGCCAATGTGCGCCCAAATATCAACGCCGGATTGGAAGATGGCAAAAATAATTGACATAGCTACGACAAACCCAATTAATTGGGATTCGCGTTTCCAAAAATCGTGATACCGATCCAAAATTCCAATCGCAATCACGGCTCCAAACAAGCCATATATGCCACCACTTGCGCCGGCCGACACGCCATTCAAATCACCAAGGGCCATGCTCCAGACATTCCCAGAAATCACCGCGACCATAAATAAGATGAAATAACGTACGTGGCCAATCTGCCATTCAAGCAGCTTGCCGATAAAATACATCACGACCAGATTAAATAAAATATGGGTGATATTTACATGCAAAAAGCCCGCTGTAATCAACCGCCACCATTGTCCGTATTGAACAATGGCCGGCGTGTATTCTGCGCCTAATTTAAACAACGTCTGTACATCAATCGTAAAGTTGTGTTGAATTAAGACTTCCCACAAATAAATTAGCACGATTAAAAAAATCAACAATAAATTAACCGGCTGTACTTTCCAATTATTAATCAAATCCCGTTTTAAGCTCATCATTTCCTCTAATCCAAGACAATCACTGTGTCCATTGCTATGTCAGTTGGCTCGATTAACCAAGTCCCACTGGCGACAAAATTAGTTTTGATCGTGACCCCGATTTTCATCGTTGCCGTTTGAGGTAGATACCGATCATAATATCCACCACCAAAGCCCAAGCGTTGCCCATCTGTGGCAAATCCTAAACCAGGCACGACCATTAAGTCAAACTCAGCTGGTGCAATAATCTTGGTCCCAAGTGGTTCCAACATACCAAATCGATGCTGCACATATTCTGTCGTTGTATCAATTTCAATAAAATCCATTTGACGATTAGCTGCTACGCGTGGCAGCCCAACGCGCTTGTCTTGCAACAAGGCCGTTTGAATCAACAGTTGCGTTGGCAGCTCATCTGGTTGCGCCATCGACAAGCCAATGACCTTAGCCTGTTGCCAAACCGGTAGCGCCGTGACTTCACGCACCATTTTTTGCATCAATACGCTGTGTTCAAGCACATTGAGCGCTCGTAAATTTTGTTTGAAGTTTTCACGTATTAGCTTTTTTTTCATAATTGCCTCTGGCTAGTCTGTGTTAAAAAAAAGAAATTAAGAACTATCATTCTCAATCTCTTGATTATACTAAATTTTTATGGTTTTGCTTCAACATCTTTCCAATAAGCTTCCCAAATGGCTTTAGTAATTGGCACACTGACCGCATCCGCCGACTCACTAGATACGCCAGGCACGGCAACCGCAATGGCCACATCTGAATTAGGCACAAACGAAATGGCTGTTGAACTATAAGTTTCTTGCCCATCAGTAAACGTTTGAGCCGTACCTGTCTTAGCATAGACCTTTGGCGTCAAACCGGCCAAACCAGATCCAGTAATATAACCAGTTCCATTAACAACCTGGTTCATCCCTTCCCAAATCGTATCTTTTTCAGCTTTAGTCCAACCAACTGTCCCTAACACTTCAGGTTGAATGGTTGTCGCAACTTTATCAGTATCTGAGTGGGCATCCCGCTCGAGAATCTCACCGACTACATGTGGCCGAATCCGATAACCACCATTGGCAACCGTGGCGGCATATTGAGCTAATTGCATTGGGGTGAATGTATCATATTGTCCAAACGATTCATCCAACGTATTCCCCAAGTGCGATGCGTCAGTTGAACCACGCAGACCCGCACTTTCATTTGGCAAATCAATGCCTGTCTTAACACCTAAGCCAAATCGGGCAAAGCCATTGCGCATCTTGTTCCATACATCAGGATTCAAAGCACTCAAATCCATATTAGGATAATAAGTGACCCCACCCAACTTCAGCATAATTTGCATCACGTACGAATTCGATGACATCTTCAAGGCTGTCACAGCATTCAATGGCACCGCCCCATTTTGATTAAAGAGTGAGGCCTTGACTGGTGTGGCCGCAATTTGAATCGGCACGTCGGTGATATTACTGTTTTCAGGGGTAATCACCCCGTTCATGAAGCCAGTCGTGATCATCGCAGGCTTTACAGCAGATCCAACCGCTAATGAACGATTAATATTCCCAAGTGCATCATCTGTCTTTTCACCAGTTTTATTGTCGCGATAGACGCCACCCAAACTGTAGACTGCCCCAGTTTTGGGGTTTAAAACGACAGCGTAAGCCCCTTGGGTCAATCCACCGGGCATTTGGGTACTCAAAATATTTTGCACATCTTCTTGGAACTTAGCATTAATTGTTAGCTTCAAACTATCGCCAGCTTGCCCGGCATAGATTGTTTCCGTCTTGGTATTGCCAGTTTTACCTTCAGTCGTAACGGCTTTTCTGGCTTTAGTACCGCGCAAGGCTGTTTCGTAATATTGTTCTAAATAAGACGTCCCCACGGAATCATCGCGCGCATAACCTTCAGTCAACAAAGTGTTAACTTGGCTGTCGGGCAACCCAGACTTAGAAGTCGAAACTGAGCCAATCACTGATTTCATCGAATCACCGTTTGGATAATCACGTGAATAATACAAACCAACTTTGACGCCGGGCATCTTGGCTTGGCGTTCACCGATGTTGGCGATTTCAGCATCCGTCACATCCGTTTCCTTGATATAAACCGTCGACAATGAATAGGCGTTGGCCATTTTTTGGAAAATCATCGCCTTATTTCGTTCGTCATCAGTTAATGTCAAAGTAGCAGCGTGCTTATTAACATACTTAAGCAATTGATCTTGGCGTAAATCAGTGCCAAATGCCCCAACGTTCTTAATATGTTTGGCAATCGCGGCAGCCCGCTTTTCATCGAGAATATAGTACAGTGCATAATTTGATTTTGATAATTGGGCCGTATCAATCGTTAAATAATTACCAACCGCATTCGCAATTTTAAATAAATCATTATTGGTCACATTCTTGGGCTTGGTGTAAGTAATGGCTTGCACACCTTTATTGGCGACCAAGACCTTGCCGGTTGCATCATAAATCATGCCTCGTTGAACTTTTTCTTTTTCAATACTTTGTGTATCAGTCGTGACTTGGGCCGCGAATTTTTCGTGATCAGTAATTTGCAGATTCATTAATTGCAAGCCCAGCGCACCAAGCATGACAACGACAATCCCCATCAATACATTTAATCGCACCGGAATTCGAGCAAGTGAATTCTTCGCGGAACGCCCTTGTCCCTTTCGTTTCGATATCGCCATGTCATTTCCTTTTTTCTATCAACTTTAATAAACTATGCTTAATTTTAGCACAGTTCCCTACCTGATACCTTAAGATATTAAAGTAAATTAAGCTTTGCGTTACAAGATTTTGTGCCAGCCCCCTAACCAAAATAAAAAGGCCAGATTTCTCTAGCCTGCTTATGCTTATTTTGCTGTTTCAGGATACAAAACGGCGACATTTGCTAATTCAACATTAACAATCTTAACGTCATATGAAATCCCTGCCCCAGGCACCTTAATTGTCACCACATCACCTTGCTTATGGTGTAACAATGCTGAGCCAAGTGGAGATTCATTTGAGATGAATTGCTCTTTAACCGTATTGTCGACATTGCTAAAGCGAATTTCTTCAGCGCCCCAAACATAAAATGTTTCGGGATCATCGCCGTCTTCTTGAATTTCAACTTTCTTGCCCAAAGTAACTTCATCAGCTGGTTCATTGGCAGGGTCAATCAAAGCAACTGCATCCAAAATGTTTTGCAATTCCTTGATTTCACCTTCCGCAAACGCTTGGCGATCCTTGGCTGATTGATATTCAGAATTTTCTGATAAATCACCGTGGCTACGTGCCTCTTGGATTTCAGCAGTAATATCTACCCGATCAACCGTGATTTTGTGATTTAATTTCTCTTCCAGTTTTTCTTTACCCGCGATTGTCATCGGGAATTTCTTGTCTTCAGCCATAGTTGGCCCCCTTAATTACATGATTAACTTTATTTGATAGTTTGTTGCCATCAATTTCCAAAATACCTTATCACGATTAGGGGGGTGCTGTAAAGTCTTAGACATGTAATGAATGTTTTCGTTTACTACTTTCAGACCAACCTAACCCAATTAAAAAGAGGATAAAGCCAATGGTGGCAATCAACCCTTCATGCAGCATTGGCGCGGTAAAACGCAATTCTACGTGATGCGTACCAGGACTCAAAACCGCCCCAATAAAGAACTTATCAACTTTAACGGTGTCCGTCAACTTTCCATCCACATATAATTCCCAACCCTTGGCAGCCGGTACCGTAGTCATCAACAAATTACTACCTTTGGGAATATTAATGTTGCCGATAATTTTGGTTGGCGCTGCTTGGGTCAATTTAAGCGGATTGGCCTGTAAGTCATGGGCTTGTTGCTTATAGAGCTCTGTATCCAACGTATATAACGTGACATCTTGGAGCCAAACTGAGGCTTTCTTCAACCGGAAAGTCACAGTTTCGTCTTCGTCCTTGCTAGCATTTGGCAAGGGCAACAAAATGGTGTGGCGATGCGATGGAATAGCCGGCCAAGCTTGGCCGTTAACGTAAATATCCACATCATCAGCTGCAAGCCCCGCCCCGATGCTTAGATAATTAGGCCCTTTACCAGTCGTGTGATAATGCATCGTTAAGGCGCCATCTTTCTTACCTTTTTCGCGTTGGATATATGAACCAGTCACCACGGCAGGCACGTTGACGTTGGCACCAGTAATCTTAGTGAAATCAATCGCCTTTATCGGTGCTTGATCTTGCACTCCAAGCAATGATTGCCAAATCGTATTTTGATTTGTAATTGGATCATTCAAACGTAAATTAATATTTAAAGCGGCGGTATTCGCGGCAAACGCAACGGGTAATGCTTGGTTGTTTTTAGTAATTTCAGTCCCAATCCCAAACGTCTTGCCAGTATAGATGTCATCAGTATCTAACCGCGGAAATGTTTGCATGTTTGTGGGTGTCCCATCAGCAGTCGCATCAGCACCATTGGGCGCAATCAAATAGCGCATCCCCAACAAACTATCAGAAATCAGGGTACCACTTTTATACGTGATGTAATTGTCACCTTCAGGCTGCCCAATCGTTGCCATAAAGTCACTTTGTTGATGTTCTAAGGCCGAACTAAACGTCGATGCCCCATAATAATCACCTTGGAGTGGATCACCCTTAGTCCTCTGGAAAGACTGTGCAACGCGATAAAAATCTTTATCAGATTTAGGGAGCTGCCGAGTCGAATCTTGCAGCGAAGTGATGAGGCGACTATATTCAATTTGTGTTAAATAACTAAAATTATTCAGCGTCCAAATGGTACTAGCCGTCATCTCACCAACAACCAAGATTAACAACGTTGGCAGCCACCACTTACCGCGCCACGGGATTTGCATCAAGAACAAAATGGCTGCAAAAAACGCCACGCCGATAATCAGTTGCGTATTGGTCAAGAAATTCAACTTGCCCATGCGCCACACCAAAAAGCCGACTGTCCCACCCAATAACACAACGATGCCAGCTAATTGGCGCCATCCCAGGTGCAAATCCGGAGTCCAAATTGACCCAGCAATCCAAATCAACCAAAAGCTAAATACAAATGAAAAGCGATATGGATACCAGACGGGGAATTGGAAACCATGCCATGCCACATCAAGCGGAGCGTACATCATTGAGACCACTAAAAAGGCCGTAATCAAAAATGCCACTAAGCGCGTTTGCCAACGAATTGCTTTATAAGTCATAAAAATCCAAAAAACAATCAACGCAAAACTACCAACAAAAATGTTAGGAATCCCTGATTGCATTTGTTCAAAATTAAACGAGCCGAGGAACAATTTACCCAATAAATCAGCCGGCATATACTCAAAATGATTTTGCACATTTTCCAGCATATGTTGGCCTTTACTATTCATGAGCGTCACCGCCGTTGGTAACCAAACCACGGTGGATAAACCAATACTCATGATGGCCCCAAAACTAAATTTGCCCAAAATCAAAAGGCGTTCCATAACTGAATATGGCTGCCAAAACAAGCGCCAAATCACGTATAGCACGAGGAAAATCCCGATCATGTAAGCCATGTAATAATTGACGATAAAAATCGCCGTCAGCGCCCAAATAAAGCGCCAATGTGAACGGCCATCTAAGTAACGTTCCAATCCTACAATAATTAACGGCAATAAAATGGCGGCATCAAGCCATAATAAGTTTAAATCATTGGCAACAAACCACCCCATAAAGGCGTAACTAACGGCAAAAACTGGTAAATTCCAACCAGTTTGCCAGTGCATTTCACGCAACGCCCAAGCCATGCTCCAGCCGGCAAACCCGTACTTTAACACGGTCACAAACAAGATCCCAATGGGTAAATTAGCATTTGAAAATGGCAGGAGCAAAAAATTAAACGGACTCAACAAATAATAGGCCCAATCGCCATAGGTTTCACCACCCAACCCCTTAGCAAAATCATAAATCAGCGTGGTGGGTTGATGGAGCAAGGTGTGTTTAAAGCCAGCAAAAAAATCCACATACTGCTGGCCTAAATCAACAGTTAAGATGGAACTAGATCCAAACGGTGCCATACCACGATATGCAAAATAACTCAGCATAATCGCGATTGGCAACAAGAAACTAACCCACAAAGCATATGTACTGGTTTTCCATCGCAATGGATTCAAGTTGATTTTATTCACTACCTTGCCGACCTTTCATTCGTTTTTAAAATCTTACTCTATTTAACCACAACTTTGCCATAAATGATTTTACGAGAATGTTATAAACACAATAAAGGCCAGAACAATTTCGAATTGTTCTGACCTTGATGGACACGCTTTTACTTACTTGAAGATTTTGCAGCGTCTGCACTAGCGACACTATCATTATCCGCGTTAAATGATTCAACCACGGATTCATGTGATGCGTAATCCTTATTGTAGACGATTTGACCAGTCTTAAGATTAGCTACAAAGTACAAGTAGCCTTTATCCATATCAGTTGGATTCAAGACGGCTTCAATTGAGCTAACACTTGGGCTATTGAATGGTCCTGGTCCGTAACCAGCATTCTTATACAGGTTATATGGTGAATCCACCAAGACATCCTTGTTACTCAAGTTGGTCTTATTGGTATTCAAGGCATATTTAACGGCCACGTCAGATTGGAGCGGCATATCGATTTTAATTCGATTTTCAAAGACACCGGCAATCTTACCGCGTTCTTTGGTGCTAACCCCTTCGCCTTCAACAAGTGAGGCCAAGGTCATCACTTGTTGCACGGTCTTGCCAGAGGCTTTAATCTTATCAAACAATGGCGAAACGTTTTGATATTCACTAGCCACCATGACTTGCACTAAGTCTTGCACAGAAGCAACGTCCTTTGCGTTATAAGTAGCTGGATACAAATAACCTTCCAACTTATAACGGACATCTTGGGCTGACAAAGCTGAATCCAACAAACCAGGATAGGTCTTATTCAAGAAATCCAAAAATTCTTGATTATTCAAAGTCGCTAAGAATTCATCCGCGGTAAATTTAGTTTTGGCACCCACTTCAGCAGCAACATCTTCAGCTTGTTCACCTTCGCGAACGGTAATGACGGTTTTATTGCCGAGTGGGTAATCACGACCACCAGCTTCAATCGCCTTAACGATTTTTGGAATTGTCATGGCTTTAGTAAGCTCAAAATAACCGGCCTTAAGATTTTCAGCGCCATGAATCGTAACATAATTCATAAAGGGTTGAGGATCTTTAATCAAACCTTTTTTAGTTAAAATTTGTGCCATGGCAGCAGCAGAAGAACCTGAAGGAATCAAAATTTCAGTCTTCTTGGTGCTTTTAGGATCAACAGCTGAATAATCAGTAGCGGCCTTGTGTTGGACGTAAAGATAGCCAGCACCGGCACCTCCGCCAAGGACTACTAAAGCAACGATGATACCGATAATCCAAGGTAATTTACTTTTCTTTTTTTGTGAACTAAAATTCATTTCGCGTGGTTCAAATGACATGTTAATCTCCCTCTACGTGCATGTTAAAACAACTGATAGTATTGTATCATTGCGAGTTGGTATTTGTATTGCAAATAGATAACTTGTAAGTAAAATCTTAGTTTTCGCTTGTTTGGTGTGGACTGCTGTTTGCCGCTTGCAGCGTCAAAATTGTTGTAAAATTTGGGCCGGCTGGGGCTCTCCGGCAAAGATAAATTTGTGGGAAACGGGTGGCGCAAATATGAGGAAAGGTCCGCGAGCGGCCCTGCGCCATGCCCG
>JAITQG010000065.1 GCA_031289015.1 Lactobacillaceae bacterium | reverse complement strand
GATTGCACCACGCCAGATTGGTGTGAAGCATTATAGGCTTGGGCAATAATGGGATACGCAAAGAGACTCAAGCCAACAATAAACAACAACCACGTCGAAAGTGGCGTCTTCTTCGGTTTAGTTTTGTTTTTTTCAGCCATCTTAAAACCCCTTATCCATCAATTTTGCTTTACTGGTTATTTTCTTGCGTGCCATAAACCACGTTAACAATGACGCCGCGACAATAAATACCCCAACGGTCATGAACTCTGCGCGTACGGCCGTTTTCGGCACCGTATCACCCTTGACTTCTTCGCCAGTGACTAACAAACGATGTGAATTGATCCCCAACGGCGTACAAGTTACTAAGGTTGCCTGATTCTTTTTTGCATTGACCTTAAAATACCCATCTAACTTATCTGGCTTGATGATTTTGATCTTTTTAACTTCATACGTGATCGTTTCATTCATGATTTCGATGTAAAACTTATCACCTTTGGCTAGGTTTCCTAAACTAGTGAACAATTTTGCATCTGGCAAGCCTGCGTGTGAAGTAATGACGGCATGCAACCCTTTTTGACCCTTGGCCGGCACAGATGTCCCTTCCAATAAACCGGCGCCACTCCGCAAAACCTTCTCAGAAACCCCATCATAGAGCGGCAAGCGCAAGCCACCCAATGTCGGAATCGAGAGCACCGCCATGGCTGCCCCTTTTTTACCATTCAAATTCTTAATTTGCGCGCCACTTTCGTACTTCTTTTTATCCCCGAGCGCTTGTAGGGCAGAATTGACTTTTACATTATCATCTTTAGCTGCATTGGCTTTGATTTGCGCATTGCGTTTCTCGACTTTAGCTTGTAGCTTAGCCAAATCGGCTTCACGATCTTGAGCGTAATCATAAGTAACTGAGCTAACTGCCCCAGATTGATGCACAGCATTATAGGCCTGAGCAAAAATTGGATAAGCCAAGATCAGGAGGCCAGCAATAAACATCACCCACGTCGATAATGCCATTCGGCCGGTCTTTTTGCGTGGTGGTTTACTTTTATTGATGAGCTTTTTAATTTTAGTAATCACAAGCAGCGCCCCCTTTTCAATTTACTTACTTTTCCCTATTAAAATTATCCCAAAAAAAGACTTCCAAACTATCGCTTAATAGTTTCGAAGTCTTAATCATTTTGTGAAGATTTATCCTTAATTTAGGATTGGTCATTAATTCAAAAGCCTGGTGCCAATTCATATCTGGTTCCACGCCGTTCGCCCGTTTTAATCACCAAGCCCTTGTTAATTAATTCCGTTAATACTTTTTTGCGTTGGATATCACTTTCATCAAGCTGCTCAAATTGTGAAATTGCCAGCTCCCCGTGTTCCAAAAGCGTCAGATATGCTTTTTCGTGACTTGAAATATCATTAATACTATCACTAAACCCAACTTTCCAAAGCCGAATGGTCGTGCCATTCACATCGCTATCAATTCGCGGCATGCGCAATTGAAGTTTATTTGAGATATCAAACACCATCCGCCCACCGCGTCCATACGATTCAACTAGACCAGCCCGTCGGAATAAATTAACCAAGGTTTGATTTCTTGGGACTGAGTAACCACCTAATTCAAATTGTTCCTCACTAACAATCAGTTGACCGGGATTGTGAAATTCAAAATATTGATCATATTGTTTAATGATGATTCTTCCCTGTCCATATTGGGCATGTAACAAGGCATTAGCCAACAATTCGCGGATGGCGGCTAGCAAATCATCCAGCGTATTTTTGCGAATCCCAGTTTGCGCATCTAATGCAAATTCATTGGGTAAACTCAACTTGATTCGTTCAAAAATGGCGCTATAAAATTGAAAAACATTTTCGGGGGAGATCCCGTCATTGGTGGTAAATACGCGATCTTTGTAATTTACATTGTCGGTACTTGCTAACTTTGAGTAGTCCAATTCAAAATCTGGAAAGCGCGACAAAATTCGGCGGTTTTTGCCAAGTAAGAGTAAACCAGCAATCGTTAAATAGCGATGGGCGCCACTTGAATCCCGCAACTCATCAATGATTCCAACTTCATAGGCAAACTCTTCATCCGTCATCGTTTTAAAGCGCGTAAAATTCTCTTGATTTTCAACCATGGTTCTAAAAGCCCTAAAACTTGGTAAATCTATGTCTTGTTCAAACGTATAGTATTGAATTACCTGGTTATCATGATTTGTGACTGAATCCACCAACATCCGCGCAATTTCAGCATCACTCATCGGTTGATCTGCGTCACCAATCCGATAATAGGCCTGCCGAACTGATTTTTTACCAGCGAAAGTATAAACCGGTTTATTATGGCGAGCTGCTTTAGGCACAGTGATTTTAATAATTGCTAACTCATCAACCTCGATAATTTCAACTTGTAAGCCAATATTTGAATTATACGAAACCAACTTTGGATTGCGCGCCCCATTAACGAACTCTTCACGAATTTTTTCAATATTGGGCACGCCGACAGTGACATATTCCCCAGAGCTAATTTCATCAACACCGAGATAAATTATGCCGCCATCAGTATTCAAAAAGGCACTATAAGTCTCCCAAACACTGTTAGGTAGTCCGCCAGTAGCTTTCTTATATTCAATATGTGCATCTTCTCTTGGCCAATTATACATAAAGTTAGCTCCTTTTATTAAAAGTTATTACTTCAATTATACCCTATTTTCATCAATAACTGTTTAATAAATTTTTTATTGAGCAAAAACAACCAATAAAAAAGTTATTAAACAGTTATTGAATGTTAACGCCCACAAAAAAAATCACCCACACAGATGTGTAGATGATTTAATCATTTAAAGCTTAGTTCCGAAGAGCAGCTTTTACCCATTCGCGGATCTTCTTACCTTGGGTCGTCATCAACAATGCGATACCGGCAAGCATCAATCCAAACAAGCTTACGAAGCCAGTAATTGGCAATACGCCTGACTTGATTGGTGTGACCTTAGGCTTATCACCCTTGTAGTTGGCAACCAAGATATCATCAGCCGTGGCCTTACCATCGATGATACCCTTATCAGTCTTAGTCAATGTGAAGTTATATGCTTCAGTCATCAACTTGTAACCAGTTGGGGCAACCTTTTCGATTAATTGGTAATCACCAGCCGCTAATCCACAGTATTGGATATAGCCGTCAGCACCTGAGAAGTGCGTTGTGGCATTGCCTTCATCCAAAGTCCAAAGCACATTACCCATGGCTGAATCAGCCATTGAGTGCATGTGCGTCATTGGTGCTTCGGTAGCTGGATCCGTGTGCATGAAGTATACCCAGCGCACTTTACCAGCGTTCACGTCAGCACGCAATGTGTCAACATCAGCCGCTGTGGCCGTATCCTTGTAGCCAGCATATGTGGCTGCAGTGTACAATGCGCCAACAACAGTTTCCAAGTTATCCTTGGTAACCTTGTAGCCAAGATCGAAGCCAGCTCCGGCAAGCCCATTAGTTAAGATGTTGTTTTGAATCTCTGGGTTACCATCAGTCTTGATGATTTCCCATCCAGCAGTAAAGGTATGCGTCTTATCTGACTTATTACCCTTATCAAGTTCTGAAACGTAATCCAAGGTTACATTGTTAACTAATTCTTCTGATTGGGCAGCCGTGTTCGCGATTGCATCCATCGTCCAGTTAATCTTCCATGAACCATCCTTGGCACCTTCGTCCAACAATGCTTCAATCTTAGCGTTCAAAGCTTTACGAGCAGCATCATTGAAGTCCAAGACAGCCTTACCATCTTTAACAGCCTTTGATGTGTCAACAGTGCGGTTGTTAGCATCGAAATGATACTCACTGGTGCGTCCGTAGACATCCAACCCAGCTGCTGGCATATCACTAGCAGCGGTTACAGTTGGAGCAGTTGAAGCGTTGTAAGCAATCTTGTCGCTACCAACTTGTGAACCAGCAGCAACAGATGTATAACCAACACCAGCGCCTGTGTTTACTTCGCTTTCAACGATCCCTTGTGCGTTCTTTGGATAGACGTTGTTGGTCAAAGTGTACAAAGGTACTGACTTAGTCGCCCCGTTCTTATCGGTATAAGTCAAGGCCACTGTGCCATCCAACCAATTAGTTTGGAATGGCATCGTGTCAAGCAACTTGTACTTGCTATATTGATCGATATTTCGGTTCAAATCAGCATTGATGACCCATTGGAAAATTTGTCCACGGGCAACCCCTTCTGAATCATCACCAGTATTCTTAGCGTTCAAGCCAAATGTCTTACCATTGACCGTCACAGCCTTATCAACTGCTAGCGGATCGTAGTTGGCAAAGTGAACTTTACCGAACCCGATAATCGTTGAGTTTCCTTCAGAACTTTCCTTGATGACAACCTTGTGAATTTCAGTATCGTTGGTGTCACCTTGGTCATCGTAGCCAATGGCTTGCTTGTCATAGTCTTGGTCCAAAATGTGACCAGCTGGGACGAACAATTCGGCCACGTAGTATTCTGATTCTTCTTCACCATTGATGGCAACGTGCAACCAATCAAGATTATGCTTCACTGAATCCGTGTCTTCACCAGCAACTTGCTTGAACATTGCGGTTCCGTTCTTGTCAGTTGTAGCAACTGCAAACATCTCGATTAAATCATCAAGGTCATAATCGGCAAATTCTGGATCCTTTTGCAAGTAAGTAGCAATGATGTTTGCAGCATCACTAGGGTCTTGCTTGATTTCTTTTTGAATCGTGTGCAAATACTTCTCAATTGCGTTCAAAGCATTTGGTTGGAACAAAAGGAACTTAGCACCCTTGATCACTTCCCCAGTTTCAGCATCAGTCTTTTTAACTGCTACTTCAGTCGGGTCATATTGCTTAGCGTACAAGTGCATTGGGTTATCAGCATTGTCAAACCAATATTCGCTGGCGTTTTGCGCCCCAGCATTCATTGATGGCAAGTCGATAATCATTGGCACTGACATGGCCGTTTGCAATTCCGCCGCGCTGGCTTTCAATTGTTGTGAGATAACCCACAGACCATTTTCTAAGTCCTTAAAGATTGTCTCACCTTGTGCATCGGTTGGCAGTGAATCGCGATTCCAATTAACACTGGCATCCTTATTTGACCAGTATTTATCTAAAGCGCTACTGATTGCCACACGCAAGCTCAAAATTTCTTCGCTGGTGTACGTTCCAGAATAGTCAATCTTTGAGTAAATCGTAAATTGCTTAGAATCAGACTTTGGCATCAAACCACTATTGTTGAATGTTGGTGAATCACCAAAGTTTTCAGTAACTTCTTCAATCCCAAAGATGTCTGAGTACTTCCAGATCGTCTTGCCGTGCACGGCCTTATCATCAGCCAACTTGAAGAATTGATCGTTGATAATTGAGCGGTTTTGCTTACCATCGACAACCTTGCCATATTTGACCAAGTTGTCAGGCAAACGCCAAGCAACGAATTGATCGTTTGCTCGGTATTGCCAATCTGAATTTGATAGGCCGTTTTCTTTAGCCCATTCAACAGCATTCCAGAAACCATCTTTGGTTCCATCGCTGTAATATTGGTTACGGTTCAAATCACCGGCTGCTGACATGTCCATGATTGAATGAACGATGACATCAGTTTTTGTTGGTTCATTATTTTTTGATGAAGCCAAAACCGGATTTGCCACAGCTAGAACTAGAGGTGCGACCAATGTTCCAACTAGGGCTAGTATTTTTGCTTTTCGCATCATTTCTAGTCTCCTCAATACTTACCCCCTGTCCAGGTCCCCCTCTACAAACAGGTAAGTGTCATATTTAATTTCAAATGTCTAGTTAGTATTAGTCGCGACGACGCTTGATGATTGAAGCTGCAATCAAGAAGATTCCAACGACAGCCACAGCGACGATTCCGCCTAGTGAACCTGTTTCAGGGAAGATTGACTTCTCATAGTTCTTGAATGTGAAGATACCAGTTGGTGTCTCACCACTTTCATCAACCGTACCAATCACACCAGTTGCTGTGTAAGTTGTTGGTGTTGAAATTGATGGTGTCATTTCTAACATTACTAAGTTAGTTGTGACGTTTGTAACATCAATCCCAGCTGGTACATCTGCCGTTTTTAGAATCTTAAAGAACTTGTTTTCCATCGGAGTTTGTCCTGATGGCGCAACCTTTTCTTTCAATTCATAAACCTTATTCAACTCCAAGGCAGCGCTTGAAACTGATTGCCCTGTTTGACCATTAGCTACCAAGTCCGTCCATGTTGCAGAAACAGTTGGTTGGACTGCGCGGTATGCAAATGTTGCACCAGCCAATGCTGAACCATTTTGATCTTGCTTGATAATCTTGATCTTTGGTTCAACAACTGTTTTTTTATTGGCCAATTTACCATCAAAGCTTAACTTAACACCATTGTTTGGTGCCGTGATGACATCATCACCAGTCAAGCCGCCCGTACCAGCTGTCCAGTTGAACCCCGCATTGAAATCAAAGGCGGTATGCCCATTTTCCAAATTGGCCAACGTTGTAGCTGATACAACCCCGACTGAATGTTGAATTTCAACATGCCAACCAAGAGCAGATGTCCAGAGATACTTCAAAAGGTACAAACCGTTTCCGTCAATTTCGAAGTTTTCTGGGGCACTAGTTTCTTGCAAGATGTAGACACCTGGCTTGAAGTTAGTATTCCAAGTCCACGTCACGTTGTTTACTGCTGCAGTTCTGGTCATTTCTTTAACTTGTGTTTGTGGAGTTTGCGGATTTGCATTCTTCACATAGTTATAAGATCCAACCTTAAATAACTTGAAATTCAAATCTTGCGCTTCCAAAGGTGTCAGCGCTGTACCATCTTGATCAGTTTTCTTAATCTTTAGCTCACTATTAACTGGCTTGATTGAGTTCTTAACGTCGTTGGTATCCTTATTGCGACCACGAATTGTTGCGACGTTCGCCGTATTCACAAATGTCTTTCCTTCAGTTGGTTCGGCCAGCGTTTTAACCTTCAACTTAAAGGCCATTTCTTCACCCGACCACTTCAGGAATTTTAATCCCGCATTAGTCAAAGAAATTTTAACTTCTTTACGATTACCAACGTTAGTGATTGTTTGCGTATAGTGCGTATTGACCGTCATGGCAGTCCCAGCTTCGTTATACACAACTGCACTGATAAAGTCGATGCCGGCTGGCAATAGGTCTGTCATGACCAATTGATTAGGGAATCCGATTGAATCATTTGCTGTATAAGTTGGTTGGAAAATCCAGTAATTGAATTGTAAATCATCACCAGTTGGGTCGATGTATGACTTCAAATCAACATCCCACGCATTGGCCCCGGCATCTAAGCCCGTTCCATTTGTCGTAGGTGTATAAGGTGTGTCTTCTTTTTCTTGGTCAGTTGCTTTTCCAGCAGCCACGACATCAGCCGCTTTCTTAGCTTCTTTTTGCTTCAAGAAACTATCACCATCGCCAGTAGCTTTAGTAACCGTCTTCTTGGGAGCAGGCAAATCTAAGATAACGTTCTTGGCTGCTGTAATCGTTTGCCAAGTATTTCCAGTTCCCGTGTACAAACGGAATCGAGATGCTTCACCAGCTATCTTGTATGATAACGCACCATATTGGAACGTATTAGATCCTAATGCGTCTAACCAGCGATGTTGATAATTACGATCAGCCGCATCGTTATTGACCCACCAATATCCATTGTGCATATATCCATCATCCCATTGCAGTGCAGCGTGATTGTCTGGACCAGCTGAATAACGTCCGTGAGTAGTTGAATACCATAGACCTTGGCGCGAATCGCTATTACTGATTTCTTGGCGCATCGCTGTTGGCGTTGAAGTGATTGGAGCAATATCTCTACGTTCTTGTGACGTTGCTGGATTAACTACTGAAACTGATTCAGCAAACTTAGCGCTGTTAATGTTAGCGTCATCTTCGTCCCAAGCAAAACTTGTTGAATTCCAATTACTTTTTCCAAAGTTGTTTAATGATGAAAAAGTCAATGTTACATCATCTTCATCATCAGCCTTGTCAGTTACTTCTAGCTTATGGGTGAACGTGCTATTACCACTAGCATCAGTGGTAACTGCATAAAAATGTAATTCGATATCAAGTGATTCAAATCCACGATACAAGACACCAGAATACAAGTTGTTAGGAACGTCAATGAAGTGACGATTATTTCTCGCAATGTCGCCTTGTTGTTGAGCTGTTCCATCAACGGTCTTTAAGTTAGAGATTTCCATGACGGCACCCATCGCTTGGGTTATACCATTTTCATCTACATACCAACCAACGTGGTCATACACAACATCGAACTTGAGACTTGAATTAATCGCTGATCCACCATTAGCAAACGCAATTAAGTATGAAGAAGAATTATTGTTACTGTTTGTATTAGCCCGTTGATATTGATCGTGATAATTACCCAAAACAGTTTGCCAGCTTGGATCATTAGTTCCAAAGTCGATTTTTGCCTTGTTTTGGTCATACTTTTTGGCAATAATAACGTCTTTTTCTTGTGACCCGTCATTATATCCTGCAACATTCGAGTTGTAATTCACCATTGGAATTGTATTACTACTTTTGTTGCTCCAGATTTGGAAGTTATTTGAACTTGTCTTACCAGCATTTGATCCACCAACGAGCGCTGTCGTGTGTTGATCCTTGTTGATTTTGATAGTTTTAACTTCGTCACCCGTCTTTTTAGGCAATGAGTTTAAAGTCGCAATCGGAGAAGCTTTGGTCCCCGATGCATCTTGTAAATAACCATCTCCTGTAGTTAACGAAGGACCGACCATTGGTGCGATAATTGGTGAGTCAACCGCATCTTCTGAACTAACGATAGGTTCGGTTACTTCAACTTCAGGCAAAGGACTTTGACTGACGGTTGTAAACAGTAAGCTAGCTGATGCTTCACGATTTTCTTCGGCCAACACTTGGTTGATCAAAGTTGATTCGTTGTACAAACTAAACTTAACTGGCAACTTTAAGTCTGCCCCAGTATTGTCTTCGTGTTGTGCCGTTACGACCACCGTTTCCTTGGCTGCTTGCAATGTCAAAGTGGCTTTGTTGTCGGTAATTCCGACCTCTTCGTCACCCAACTTGGCAATTGCCTCTGTCAAACCGGCTGCTTCAAAATCAAAATCAACCGTGGCCCATTGTTCAGTCGCCTCTGGACGTGTTAAATCAAACGTCCATGTTGTTGTGTTTGCATCTTGTCCGGCCTCGGCCTTTACAACCAATGCTGGATCGTTAATGATTGTCGTCGCTTCGGCGTGAATTGCTTCGCCAAGTTGACCGAGGTTAATCATCAACGGTGCCGCAAGTGCCAACAAACCAGTGACAATGACTGATTTACGCCAGTTGCGATGCTTCCCTTCTTTATACATTTCATTACTCCCCTTAATTTGGAATTTTTGAGTTTTATGCCAACGTTAATATTGGATAATGTTATTGTCCCAAATTTAGGATAGGTTTCTATTGTTAAATAGTCTTTTTTAACGGAATAAGGCGTGCTTATTTTTCGAATTGTGTGCGTAAAATATGACTTACTTACAAGAAGTGTGAACATCACGTGAATGTTGGGGTTTAACCTACTAATCGTTGGTAGCTTTGGGGTTTTCCTTTTTCTGTGTTTCTGCCGGTTGCCCCTTCCAGGGGCAACATTGTTTTGAAATTCGGGCCGGCTGTGGCTCTCCGGCAAAGATCAATTTGGAGAAAACGGGTGGCGCAAATAGGGGGAATGGTCCGCGAGCGGCCCAATGCCACGCCCGTTGTAATCCTGAATGTCGGGCGGCAGTTCCCCCTATTCGGCCACC
>JAITQG010000062.1 GCA_031289015.1 Lactobacillaceae bacterium | reverse complement strand
GGAAAGGTCCGCAAGCGGCCCTGCGCCATGCCCGTTGTGGGTCTGAATATCGGGCGCCGGTTCCCCATATTCGGCCACCCTTGCTTTTCCCACAAATTGATCGCTCCGAGCCCCAGCCGGCCCAAATTTTACAACAACGAGCAGAGTTAATCCGGATGTTTTTACTTAATTCCTGTGTGTCGACTCCAGAGTAGTTTAGTTTTCGAACAATACTTAATTGAATACGTTGATTGGATTGGATTGAAACAAAATATAATTCATTAACGTTTTCAGACGAACATCTACAAGTGAAGCTTTAGACCCGGAAGGAGCAAAAGCGACTGGAGGGTGGGATTTTGGTTTGGTGGGGGAAGGGGCGGAGCATTGGTGGCGTAGTGGTGGAAAAAGCGAGGTAGGAGCACCAACGCGGTCTTAGGGAATTGGTTTCTCGCTTGCGAGGAGCCGAGTCCCTTAGACTAGTGGGACTCTGTCGCCCACCTCTACGCCAGCAATGCGGAGCCCCTTCCCCCACCAAACCAAAATCCCTAGCCGTGAAACGGCTACACAAAACAAAAAAGAACCCGCCAATCCAGCAGGTTCCAAATATGTATGTAAGTTAGCTATCTATATCGTTGGAGGATATCGCTAAAGAGTATTAATATATGTATTTACTTAACCGCACTAGCCTTGATAAACCAAGGACCAGAAGTATTATTATCAACCCGAGAAACAAGGTACCAAACACTACCATCAGTATGCGTATACTTCTTAGTAGTAGTAATCGTCTTGTTCTTAAGCTTGTTCAAGGTACCAGCATCAGCCACCGAACCAACCATGTTGTTCAAGCCGCCCTTCCGGAAATCGTTAGCATTCACAACCGAATTGACGCGGATCTGCTTGTTACCAACATTGACCAAATTCCGAACGCTCAACAACGCGCGCTTATCAATATCGCCATAAGGAGTTTGTGCATAAACAACCCCGTTTGGTTGTCGGACATCTCTAAAGCTAACCACACTCTTACCATGGTGCGCTGTAGCTGAAGCGGTATTGATAAACCGCTTAGCACTCGTTGACCAATAGCCAAACGAGTAAGGCGCTTTCTTGGTCGACTTAACCTTGGCTACGTATTGAGCATCAGTTGATGATGCAGCATCAACTGTGGCAGCTTGCCAGGTTACACCCACGCCAAGGACAGCTGTTGCAACGACAATTTTTAATGTGGTACGCCATTTTTTATTCATAATCTATGTATCTCCATTTGTTATTTTTATTTTCTTTTATGTCTTGTATATGTATAGTTTGTTTCACGAAACTTAAACCAAACTTAAATATACGCCATTTCTAAGTCTCTTCGGGGACTGTCTGATGATTACTCGCGCTTTGTTCATAAAGGCGAAAATTCGATGTCACTATTCCGGACTCGCTTCAAACAAAATTCTACTATTAGAAGTTTATGGTTTTCAGTACCCCGCCAAAATAGCGAAAATTCAACAAAAAAACCCAACCAAAATCGGTTGAGCTTTGTACATATCTCTTTAATTAAAATTGTTCAATCAACAATTCACGCAATTCTTCCAAACGTGGTTGGCGAGGATTTGCTGGTGTTGTTTGGTCGTCATAGGCCAAGTCAACCATTTCATCCAAAGCGGCATCAAAGGCCTTCTTGGTAACGCCATTCCCTGACAAGGTCATGTCGATTTCCAAAGCTCCAGCCAATTCGCTGATGCGCTTTGTCAATGCATCAACCAATTCAGCATCGTCCTTACCAGTCAAGCCGATATGACGTGCAATTTGTGCGTAATCAGCTTGGGCAGTGTAAGTCTCGTAACGTGGGTATGGCGTGCGCTTGATATTACCAGTTACCGCATTGAACTTGATAACTTGGTTCATCGCAATCGTGATTGCCAAACCGTGTGGCAATCCAAAGGCACCACCAGTCTTGTGGGCCAAGGCGTGGTTAATTCCAAGGAAGGCGTTAGCAAATGACATACCAGCCAATGTTGAAGCATAATGCATCTTTGAACGTGCATCAATGCCTTCCTTAGTTGGGTTCTTTGGATCGTACTTGTATGAAGCTTCCAAGTTATCAAAAATCAACTTGATGGCTTGCAAGGCCCATGGACGGGTGAATTCTGAATTCATAACTGATACGTATGATTCCAAGGCGTGTGACAAAGCGTCCATTCCTGAGAAGGCAACTGTGCGCTTTGGTACCGTCATTACGAATTCTGGGTCTACGATGGCAACTTGTGGTGTCAATTCGTAGTCAGCCAATGGGTACTTGATGTGCGTTTCGTCATCAGTGATAACAGCGAATGGTGTCACTTCTGAACCAGTTCCTGAAGTCGTTGGAATCGCAACCATTTGGGTCAATGATTGGTGTTCGAACTTCACGATACGCTTACGGATATCCATAAACTTTTGTGCCAATTCCTTGAACAATTCATTCAAAGCTTGGTCGTCTTGCAAAACACCTTCATGTGATTGTGAGTATTCATACAAGAACCGGGCAATCTTACCAGCGTCAAGGGCTGATCCACCACCGATGAGGACAACGGTATCAGGCTTGAATTCTGACATTTGACGGGCAATTTCAATGGCTTGGCTGATTGTTGGGTCAGGGCGAACTGAACCATAAAGTGATGTCTTGACTTGGTCATCACGCAAAGCGAATTGATCCAAAATCTTGTCAACGAAACCAAATTGCACCATGCCAGGGTCAGCTACGATAAAGGCGCGGTCAACGTTTGGCAATTCTTGCAAATACGTGATGGCGTTTGATTCGTAGTAGATGTCCTTTGGCAAACGTACCCATTGTGGGCGGTTACGACGGCGTGCGACTGTCTTAATGTTTAACAAGTCGTAAGTTGAAAGATTGTGTGACAATGAATTCTTCCCCCATGATCCGGTTCCAAGCGTCAATGATGGACCTAATGCATCTGTATAAATATCACCAACTCCACCGATTGAGTCAGGTTGGTTAACGAGGATCCGTGATGCTTCAACGGCGTCAGCGTATTCCTTGACGAATGGATCGTCTTGGGCCCCGATTTGGATGGCCGCATTGTGTCCAGCGCCTTGATAGTTCAACAATGCACGAACAACTTCGATGCCTTCTTCACGTGAATTAACTTTGTAAATTGACAAGAGCGGGCTCAACTTTTCTGATGACAAAGCTTCACCGATGTTCTTCTTGTCCAATTCGAACAACAAAACATCCTTGTCTGATGGGCACTTGATGCCTGATTGTTCAGCAATCCATTGGCCTGACTTACCGGCAACTGGGCCTGTCACACCGAAGCCTTCAGCATTTGGTGTGAAGACGAAATCAGCAACCTTCTTGTAATCCTTCTTTGGTACCAAGTAAGCACCAGCATTTTGCATGCGTTCCATGAATTCATCATAGACTTCAGCTGAGACAACGGCTGAGTTTTCAGTTGCACAAATCATTCCATTATCGAAACGCTTTGACAACAACAAGTCAGCCACGGCGCGGTGCACATTGGCAGTTGCGTCGATGAAGATGGCTCCGTTACCAGCCCCAACTCCCATTGATGGGTTACCTGACTTCAAAGCGGCATTAACCATGGCTGGACCACCAGTTGCCAAGATTGAAGCAATCCCACGGTTTTGCATCAAAGCCGTGGTAGCTTCCAATGAACCCTTTTCGATCCATTGCACAAAGTTTTCAGGAGCACCAGCAGCAACGGCAGCATCATAAACGATCTTGGCTGCATGTGCTGATGACTTTTGCGCTTGTGGGTGGAATGAGAAAATGATTGTGTTACGTGTCTTAGCGGTCAACATTGACTTGAAGATTGCTGTTGACGTTGGGTTAGTCGTTGGTACGATTCCAGCCAAAACCCCAAGTGGAGCAGCTAATTCAACCTTACCAGTCACCTTATCTTCTGAGATAACGCCAACTGTCTTGTCGTTTTTGATTGCATTGTAAACTGATTCTGATGCGAAGCGGTTCTTAGTGTCTTTATCTTCGACAACCCCACGGCCTGTTTCTTCATAGGCTTCGTGGGCTAACTTCAATGAGTTTTCTGAACCGGCCAAAGCCATGGCGGCAACAATCTTGTCGACTTGGGCTTGGCTCAACAATGAAAATTCTTCTAAGGCTTTTTGTGACTTGTCAACCAAGCCTTGAATCATCTTTTCGGCTTCTAACTTGCGCGCAGCCTTTTCTTCAGCAGTTAATTCCTTTTTTACCTTCTTAGTAGCAACAGCTTCAACCATTTTGTTATCTCCTATATAAATAGATATCGATTTAAGTTTGTTAATTAGATTGTGCATTTATTAACAAACTTAGTATAACGCTTTGGTTTTAATTGTGCAACACCTTTTATAAAGTTAGTTGTAGCGCCATCTTTACAGTTTCTTTACACAAATCAGACAAACGTGAATGTTATCACAAAGAAAGCGCTTACATTTATTTTAGTTCAGTTTATGAATTTAAAAACGTCCCCCATTCCGGAGAACGTATATGTATTTGTTTCGTCCCTATTAATACTCTGGGAATGGATCTTCACCATCAGTGGCAGCAATTTGCCAAACAATAATATCGGTATATGTTCCGGCATACTTAAATTCATTTGAATCATAGACCGAGGCCAGCACATCCCGATCAACTGGATTCTCATTGGTTCCATCAATTAACTCCTCAGGAAAGACCACACTTCCATGATTTCCAGAAAATTTCCAAGAATTATCTTCGTCTCCAAAATCATAGCTCACTTGATCATCATCTAATGAAAGCTTCCACGCAGATGCTGAGGTTGGATGCGCATAAATGCTAAAATCCGGTTCGAGCTTAGGATGTGGACTCAAAGTCACGTTATCAGCGCCCGTGCCCAGGGCAGTATCAATCCTCAAGGTTGCTGGGATTGTAATGGTGTAACTTGAAGTAATTTCGTATTGAACCTCTGTTTGCCCCTCTTTGTCTTCAGGAACCAAGTTATCTCCCCAATATCCGCCGTCTGCATGACTTGGATCACCGGTCCATTGATTAGGCGGCTTCCCACTTACCGCATAGGCCGTTGAGGAACCTGCACTCAATGTTCCCAATGCCAACACAGCGACTAGCATTTGATTAATATATTTCATAATGAATCCTCCGTATCATTATCTATTTCCCACTTATCTATCTTGATCTTCAGTAACTGTCCAATATATTTGGTCGTAATATTTTCCGGCGTTTCTAAATGCATCAATATCTTCAACAGTTGCAACAACTGGTTTTGTTAGCGGTATATCCGAAGTGCCATCAATCTCTGCCGCTTCAAATGTAATACTACCCTCATCTGCTGAAAAACTATCATCATTTTGACTTGTCCCGAACAAATATGGCACATGATCAGAAGACGAATTCAAAGATAATGTATAGTCATTTGATGAAGTCGGCGTGACTACAAGGTTCGACCCTACAGCAACTTTAGGATGTGCCCCTAACGCGACGACATCCGCTTGATAACCGATAGCTGGATTAATTTCCATTGTCGCCGGTATTGTAATGGTGTAGCTGGGACTAATTTCGTAATCCACTTCAGTCATACCACGATTTTCTTGATCGGTGTTATCGTCGCCCCAATAACCACCGGCTTCTAAGTTAGCATCGTTGTGCCAGACATTTTCATTATCGTCTGCGTTTGCGACTGACGCTGGTAACGCACCTACGTACCCCAAAGCCAACACGGCAATGCAGAAACTATTCAATTTTTTCATAACATTCCTCCTGCTTTGTTTGATAAACTTGCCCTTAGTTTAATTGTATTTAAAATCTTTGACCCTTTTACTCGCATTTATCTGACTGAACATCGAGATATTTATGACTCTATGAGCAAGTTCCGATTTATACTTACAAAAAATCCGTACCAATTGGACTTTTCATCCATTTGATACGGCTTAAGTTTATTGTTTACCAAATAATAACTCGGTCGGCTGGGGCGCGCCACATCTTGTCGGTTTCTTTGACATCAAACGTTGTAAAGAAATCATCGAAGTTGGCGACTTGCACATTCACCCGTAGTTCGGCTGGCCCGTGCACATCAACCGACGCCATCATCTTCATGAACTCTGGCCGAGATTTGTTGCGCCAAATTGTTGCCCAA
Organism: Lactobacillaceae bacterium; assembly: GCA_031289015.1. GTDB lineage: Bacteria > Bacillota > Bacilli > Lactobacillales > Lactobacillaceae > Weissella. The sequence continues at coordinate 12,636 of JAITQG010000062.1, read as the reverse complement.
CTCTTAAAGAATTCTTCAGCTGAGAACCCAGCTTCGCGCTTGGCAGCTTCCAATGCGGCCGCTAAGCCCCCTAAATCGGCCACGTTTTCAGACACGGTCAACTTTCCATTGACCTTGGCTCCATATGAATCTAGGCCGTCAAATTGGTCAATGACTGCTTGTGTGCGCTCCTTGAAGGCTGCGTAATCTTCAGGTGTCCACCAGTCATTTAGACTACCATGTTCGTCAAATGATGAACCGTTGGTATCAAAGGCGTGTGAGATTTCATGGGCAATCACGCCACCGATACCACCATAATTGGCTGATGACGATTGGTCTAATGAATAAAATGGCCATTGCAAAATAGCTGCTGGGAAGACAATTTGGTTTTGTTGTGGATCATAATACGCATTAACCATGTGTGCGGGCATGTGCCACTCGGTCCGGTCAACGGGCTTGTTCCACTTTGACCAAGCAAACGCAATGCCTTGTTGGCGCAAAACAGCCGCATTTTCAAACAAACCGGCATTTTCATCGATGACCTTGTCGTAGTAGCGTTGTGGCAACTTTTCTGGGTAACCGATATGCGGCGTAATGGCATCAAGCTTCACCACTGCTTTTTCACGTGTTTCCAATTGCAACCAATCTGCATCCAGCAAACGGTTCTTGTAGACATCAATCATTGTCGCAACTTTTTGTTCGACGTCTTGTTTGGCTGCAGCGGAGAACTTTTCGTGGGCATACCACAAGCCCAACGCCTGATTATATGGTGATGAAGCTAGATAAAAAGCGGCTTTTTCCTTTGACAAAGCAACTGGTGTTCCACTCAAGGCGCGGCTATACGCACCAGACATCACCCGAATTTCATCAGTCAAATAGGCAGTATAGGCTCCTGCGACTGACACAATCAAATTAGCCTTCAACAATGGCCAAGCGGCTTCTGAGTAGAATTCATTGGCGTGTTGCCAAAAACGTTCTTCTGGCACAATCACCTTATCAGGAATTTCACCCAAGATTTCGGTGAAAATCGCATCCAATGGCAATTCTGGCACAAGCTTAGTGAAATCAGCCCATGCGTAGGGATGGTAGAGCTTCACGTATTCAGATGATTCTTCATTTGAAAGGACGTACTTAGCCGTCTTGGCGTCCCATTCAATGGTTTTGTCCAACAAGTCAGCAATTTCTGCTGCGCTAAAGTTAAATTTTGCCAACAAAGCTGCCTTAGCATCACGCCAAATTTGCAGCAATTCCTTACCACGTTCGTTATCTTCAGCATAATAAGTTGTGTCTGGCAAAATCAAGCCCATCGTTTCCGCCCACAAAACATTGGTCTGCGCATCCATGAAATCAGGCGCGACAGAGAATGGCAATTCATTGGGTTGCCCGAGCTTTTCATACGTTGCGATCTTGCTGGTGAATTCTTTGAATGATCCAAGGGCTTGGTATTCAGCTAGCAATGGTAAAACGGGTGCCACGCCGATTTGATCACGCGTTTCATAATCACTTGCCAACTTGTGATATTTGATGAAATTTACCAAAACGCTGTCGTCAGGCACTGCATTACCAGCTTGCCAATCTGCAGCCGTCGTTAGCATCAAGTCTTCAATCTCATCAGCTAAATCAGAGAAGCCTCCCGTGCGGGGCTTGTCGTCTGGGATTACTGCCGTAGCGGCCCATTCTTCATTGATACCATCATAAAAATTATCTTGAATGCGAGTTGTCATATTATTTCCTCTTTTTGTGTAGTTAGATTTTATTTAAAATCGGGACTTGATCGATATCTGCCGTGCCCTTGAACAATAAATTTTGCGTAAAGGCTTGTAAATACTGCTTTGTTTGCACTGCCTGTGGCGCATTGGCAGCCACGAGCGCGTCCCTAAAATATGTGGCGTGTTCTGCCAATGGTTGATTATTAATTTGCTCAAAGCCCAGTGATTGTAAATACTTAAGCGCAAACACCGCAAGCGTGCGGGTATTACCTTCACGAAAGGCATGTACCTGCCACAAACTGCTGATGAATCGCATCACATGGTCACCAATTTCTTCGGGCGTTAATGCCGTGAAGTCAAACTTGTTTTCCATATCCATCTCGTATTGGATGGTGTCTTCGATCAAAAACGCTGACGTGTATTGCACAGTTGCATCATTTAAAATGCGTTCAGCCTTTGAAATATTGCCTGTCCGATATTCACCAACCGGGAAATCAAACCCGGGAATAGCTTTAAACAAATGCTTGTGAATCGCCTTTAGCATCACGGGCGTCAACTGAAATGTTTCATCATTTAATAACTCAGCAATCCGGACTGATGAAAAATCTGCTTCTTGGACCCGGTCGTTAGCTACTGGTTGATCAGCGTAATACTTAGTTAAATCAGCTTGAATCTCCTGATAATCTTTGACGCCACTGATATTTTCATCAGCCAATGTCTCCACGTATTTTGAAGGCGTCAAATTATCAGCTTGTTGCAACCCAAAAGCAATGCCCCAAGCTTGGCGTCTTTGATCGCGATCATATTTATATTGTTTTTCGATATATTGGTCGGCTTGATTATCCACCATACACGGTCCTTTCTTCGGTCAGGATTGCTTTCAATTATAGCACACCAGCGCCTTCACCTCGGCATTTTTAAGGGTTCACCAACTTAATCATCCAACAACCACTCGTACACATTGCGCACCGGAATGCCATCGATTGAATCTGGTAAGGACTGCACACCCGTGATTAGCAACTTGTCGTAATTTCCAGGCACTCTAATCAAGTTATCTGTTTCTCGATCAGAAGCAACGGGGATTTCTTGGGTTACCTGCACATATAGAATTTCTTCCATTTTACGCGCCACAAAATCGATTTCTTTACCGTTAGCTAACTGACCAACATCAACACTGTATCCTCGCCGTTTCAGTTCGTTGTATACAATGCCCTCGAGTTCGCTTCCTTGATTGTCGCCCGATTTACCTAAAGTAATATTGCGCAGGCCTGTGTCGATCGGATAATATTTGGGTTGTGCCCGTAGATATTGCTTGCCGCGCAAATCATAGCGGTTAGCCGCACTAAACAAATAGGCATTCACCAACATCCCCAAGTAGCGATTGATAGTCGGAATCGTGGTTTTGACGCGCGCGGACGTTAGCGTATTGCTGATATTGGCCATACTGATAATTTGCCCAGCATTAAACATCAAATATCGGTTAATCGCCATCAAAACTTCGGTATCTTTAATCTCCGCCCGATAACCAACATCATGTAAGAGTACCGTGTCTAATATCCCGCTTAAAATAATTTCTTTTGACTGTTCTTCAGCCAACACAACGGCAGGAAACCCTCCATACCGCCGATATTCAGCAAACCATTTTGGATAATGCCGATAATCTTGGCTATCCAATTGCTTAAATTGCAAAAATTCTTTAAACGACAATGGCAAAATCTCAAACGCCACATACCGCCCCGAAAGCAAGGTGGCAATTTCACCTGATAAAAGTTTTGCATTGGAACCAGTTACGGTGATATCGGCGTCAAAGGTCACCCGCAACCCGTTAATCACATCTTCCCATTCTTCAACGAATTGAATTTCATCAAAAAGGTAATACATTTTCGTTGCTTTGTCTGAATTTGCCAGCAAATAATCGATTAGCGGTTGTTTATCACGTAATTTGATGGCTTCTAAGTTTTCAAAATTGATATAAACAATGTGCTCGTCAGCAACCCCGAGCGCTTTTAAATGCTCACGATACATCGCCATCAGTGATGATTTACCGGCCCGTCGCACACCAGTAATCACCTTAATGAATTCAGTATCTTTAAACCGCATGATTTCTGCTAAATATTTATCTCGTGTAATGATCATTTAATCACCTACCTTCGCTTAACTGTATTAGAAAGTTAACTTTATTATAGCATCAATTTTACAATATTAGAAAGTTAACTTTCTAATATTGTGTTTTTGTCGTTTTTATAAAGTTAACTTTATAAAAACACCACCAGCAAATGCTAGAGGTGTTGTATGTTTTTACCAATAATTTGTGTGTAATTACTTGCTACCTTTGGGTTCTTGCATCGGCACGGCATACATTCCAACATTATCAGTCCCTGGCAAGGTATTCCCGACGTAATAAATCCGAGCTTCCCCAGGTTTATTAGCGCCGCCACCCGTAAATTGTTGGGTTGGATCGATATTTGGGCGATTATTCGCCAAATTCGGGCCACCGTGAGCTTTAATGGCATTAAAGATGTCAGTTAAGTTGGTCTTTACATAATCATCATATTCCTTAACGATACTTGAACCGCCACCACCAGCACCGGCATATGCGTAAGTTTGATCTCCATTATATGTAGAAACCGCGCTATTTCCGCCGCCACCGCCAAAGTATCCGGCACCACCACCGCCACCGGCATTAGGGGCTTTTGTATAGTTTACAACATACGTTGGTGCCCCAGCGCGACCACCATTTGAACCATTGCCACTGGTCCCGGCATATGACATCCGGAAATTATCCGTCGTAGAATTACCAGCCCCACCGGCCGCAGTCGTACTGGCACCCTTGCCTTGGAAATTTGTGCCTGTGAAGCCATGCCCGTCTTCACCATTATAGCCGGCACCATTGTTGTATGGTCCGAAGATAAAGCCAGACATGCCACCGCAGGCATAGTTGTTACTTGCGCCATTTCCCGTAGCAGCACCACCGCCACCACCTGCGACAGCGATGATATTATTTTTCTGACTACCACCGATTCTAAGATCAGTTGAGCCCCCACCACCAGCACCGGCACCTTTAATGGTTGTCGGAGGCCAGCCGGGTGTATTAAAACTAAAGCCGCCCGTTCCACCAGTTGCATCATTAGCATTAGGATTTGATCCACCCGCCGTGATGCCAGTCGGTGTACCAATTGAGGTACCAGGTGTTCCTGCCGTTGCCACATTCAAAGTGATGGTTTGGCCGCGTTGAATTTTGTAAATTGCTTCAACATAACCACCTTGCCCACCTTGGCGAGTCCGGTTGGTAACTGGTGCGGCCCCGCCCCCAGTCCCTGGTGTAGTAACCGTACCTCCATCACCACCACGCAGCTGGATCACGTAATAGCCATCTTTGGGTGCAATGCCTTGGTACTTGCCACTCGCTAATTCCAAAACCTTGTCAGATTGTAATGCAATCTGCCGTGCGCCAAAATATTGTGCTTGCGAATTTGTCAACCCACCAAGCGCTAACCCACCCACAGAAGCCAGGCATGCTATTGTAATAATAATCTGTTTCTTACGCATAACCTTTTCTCCTTATTGGCTATAAGTCGCTTGCAATAGTAATGATTCATAAGCTAAATTGGGCTACACCCTATTTGCTGCCTTTTGGTTCTGACATTGGTACTGAATATAATCCGACATTATCAGTTCCTGGCAAGGTTTCACCAATGTAATAAATTTGTGCTTTACCAGCTTGATCCTTACCACCACCAAGGTGCGCTCCAGCAGTCACATTACTTGGTCTAAAACTAGTCAAATCTGGCCCATTATTTTGCTTAATTGTCGTCAAAATGGGATCGATGTTGGTCATCGCAGCTGAAACGGCATTAGTTGACCCGCCGCCACCACCGCCACTCTTTTTAGCAATGTCACTTGCGAACGTTGAATTACCGCCCACAGCGGAATTTCCACCACCGCCGCCGAACCAACCAGCGCCACCACCGCCACCGGCAGTCGGTGTAAATGTGTATGTTCCATTAGGCACACCGGCAGACCCGCCATTAGCGCCACTACCTGACTCACCTGCATAAGTCGCCCAAACTGGATAATCCGAGGTAGCGGTTGTTCCGTGTTTTCCCGCCTCAGTAATAGTCGCACCAGTACCAGCTAAACTGGTATTATTTGTGGATCCATAACCGTCTTCACCATTAAATCCAGATTTAGAAATAGTATTGGCAAATAAATACCCACCACTTCCGCCTTCACCCGCACCATTAGCTAATGATGATCCGCCGGCAGCACCACCGCCACCCCCAGCAGCGGCGACTCGGGTTCCATCGACTCTAAAGTCAGATGAACCGCCGCCACCCCCAGCTTTTGCAGTGACAGTTGTTTGCCACGGTTTGCCGAAAGTAACGCTAAAGCCTCCTTTACCACCTTTGGCATCATTGGTGTCCGCATTAGAGCCTTGCGTGGCAGCCGTCCCCGTCCCATTTGATCCAGAAGTGCCTACATTGGCGGAAATAGTTTGACCACGATTCAGTTTGTAAATCGCTTCAACATAACCACCCTCACCACCTTGATGTGTTTTGATATCCTTGTCTGTTACAGACATATTTGTGGCCCCATCACCGCCGCGCATTTGCACGACGTAATACCCATCCTTGGGGACAACACCTGAATACTTACCACTGGCCAATTGCAAAACCTTATCAGACTGCAATGTGATTGAACGCACGCCGGTATATTGAGCATGCGAATTCGTCAAACCACCAATCGCTAAGACACCAATCGAAGCCAGACCGGCCATGGTTACAATAATTTTTTTATTTCGCATTACCTGTCCTCCTTAATGTCCAGTAGATTGCGCAACTTTGACGTTTAATACTTTATTACCTGTGGCTAAGAAATTAGCACCACTTTTGGAAAAATCACTCCCTGACATCGTTACCGTCGCTACAACACCAGTGTCGTGCGGTGCGATATCACTATATTGTTGACCATCGATCCTGATGCCTGAATTAGTAGGCTGGAAAAGGCCTTCACCTAATTCGTTGTCCAACGTGATTTCTTGGAGTTTCATGTAGCTACCTGTTTTGTTAACTAGCTGCACATTATATGTAACACTTTTACCAGTGTCATTGGTTGTTTGCATATCGCCGTAACGATCTTTAGCATCAGGTTTGCCTTTATCAGCAGCGAGTGCGTTCGCATTGCTGCCATTTTGCCGTGTCAATTGCACGTCAAAATCAAACCCACTTACCAGTGTTGTGTCGTTGTTATTCACTGGTTCAGATACGTACTTAGCAAAGGTAGTTACCCCGCCGACTGTTGTTAAAATTGCTGCGTATAAAATGATCTTTTTTAGCTTTCGATGATTATTCGTCATTATTTTTGTTCCTCCTTTTTAAAGAACCGATGCATCCCCGTTTTGAGATTGGGGGCTTCCCAAACCAAAACCATGAGACCGATTATCGTGACCATCCCCAGCGGCGTCCGTAGAAATTCTTGTACGCACCCGACATATGGGATGTTCATGATGACCTTACCGTATACCCGCGGGCGCTCGATAATGCCATCACTGACATTGTTTGCATCGCCTTTCGTTTCGTAACCTGTCTTTGTTACTTTGACGATCCGATGCGTTGTTGGATTTCTTGAACCCTCAAACGTGATCACATCGCCTTTTTGATATTTGTTTTGTGCATGCACGACGACTAAATCGTGTATTTTGATGTTGGGCTCCATGCTGCCACTTACGACGACAGCCTGACCATATCCAGCAAACATTGGGAATTGCTGACCACCGATTTCACGCACGGCGATGGTCGCTATATTTAATCCCAACACCGTGCAAAGTATAATCGTGACCACCCACCCAAGTATTTGCTTGAATTTTTTCATAGGTAACCTCCAAGTTAACCTAGTTTTGGAGATGAAGTCTAAGCATCCTTTTGAATAACATCGAAAGCGTCAAATGTGCCACCGCTAGTTTGCCCAGTCGGTTGCAAAACAAAGTCGCCAATTTCCACTGCTTGACCATTCGTCAAATCAGGTTGCATATTCAAGACGTATTCTAACAAAGTGCTCTTCTTGGCTTGTTCAAAGTCAGGAATGGTTACCCCAAAGTACTTATCAAAGTACCCAAGTGGGGTCTTGCCAGCTGCGACATAGTGCATCACATTATTGTCATCAACTGACAATTCTTTGATCAAATTGCGATTACGATACTTGGTTCCAAACAAGAACCAACCAAGCCCGGCCAGTGCAGCTGCGCCGAGGACGCCAAGGAGCCATGGCCACGTAGAATCTTGTTGTTCTTGCTTTTGAGCGGCTGAACTCGTGTCATTATCTTCAACTGTGACCGCATCACCATCAATCTCACTTGAGCTTGAACTTGCACTTGAGGTTGCGGCATTGTCAGTAGTTGATGGATTAATTCCCAGAACATTACCAATCGCTGTTCCCAAAGTTGTAATCCCATCAGTCACCACGTTAACAATGTTGTTGATGATGTTGCCACCATCAGCCGGTGTGTTGGGTGTGACTGGTGCATCTGGTGCATCGGGCGTATCGGGCGTAACCGGCTTGTCCGGATTGACTGGTGTATCACCACCGCCTGAGCCGTCATTATCTTCTTGTTGGGCTGTGACTTGAATTGACGGGTCGATATCACTAGCATTTAACGTTGAATTTTCCGCCAATGATTGGCTATACGCAGCATACTTTTCGTTATCTTCCCATTGCCATTCGATGGTCACGTTGGTCTTCACGCCACCAGCGATCTCTTTGCTGCCCCAAGTAAATTCACGCGCACCTTCTTTATAAGGTTCGTATGCTTGACTTGAGCCTAAGATATAATCTGATGCGCCGACCTTAATCCGATAGTCCAATGGAATATTCTTGAGGTTTTGGTCGTTAAAGCTAAAATCAAAACTATATTTAGCTTTTGACGTCACCTGGAATGTATAATCACCAGTTGCGCCGGGCTTGATTAACTTCATCCCGTCGCTACCGACCTTTTTGCTCATCCCCTTAGTATTTTCAAAGAAGGGAATTTGCACGTCTTTGTCGGCGATATTCTTGCCATTTTCATCGGTGATTTTGATGGTATTAGGCACTGGTGCCGCCAAAACGGCCGTTGGAATTGCTAACACGCCAGGCAAACAGATTAAGGCAGCGCTGGTTACACGAATGATTTTTTTATTTAATTTATGCATAATGCGTTCCTCCTTAATCGATTTGCTCGGCGTGATATTGCATCTTCATGTCGATGTAGGCCCCAGTTGGGTAATCCGCTGCAAAGGCCGCTTCAAGATTTTTTTGCGCTGTCGTGCCTTCAAATTCCCAGTTCCAATGCAGTGTAATTTCTTCACCATCACGAACGGTCAATTCATCCAATGCGGCTGGCAATTCTGACAAAAACATTGTTGGTGAAGTCTCAGTAATCGTCCCAGCTTTACCAATTGTGTAATAGGCCGTGATACATTTATCGGCCAAATCAGCTAAGCGTGGCCCTCCGTCAGATGTATTCAATTCACAATTTTCAAAGTCCACCTTGTAAGCAACTTCGGTATTTCCATCAACTTGGTCAGTACCAAAATCAATTTTTTGCTCACCATGACTACCCGGTGCAATTGATCCACCACCAGCTCGGTTAAAGAATTTCAAAGTTTTATTTGTCGGTACGGTACTATTCAAATCCACATCCCACTTAGCGATGCGGGCTTGATCAGTGGCTGTTCCCCCGGTCGCATATTTGGCGTAAACATTACCAACCGCGACGGTCGAAAGCAACGCCAAGCCAACCATGATACTTGTTAATTTGATGCGCTTTGATCGCGACATATTTTTAAAGTTTAATTTTTTCACTGTTCGCACTCCTTTCGTGCTGTCCCAAGCAATTAATCAGTTTGGGTAACTGAATATGTTAAGTCCAAAGCGACACCATCGTCAGGCGTTTCACTATGATTGACGCCTAAGTTCGTGTCGGCTGGATCCCCACCCTTTTCAAAGGGCCAAAACCATTTGATCGTGATCTTCCCATTGTTGGTTTCGCCGATATGATTACCTTGGGCATCATACTTGATTTCTTGATTATCCAAAGCGGCCTTCAAACCATCCCCACTCATCCAATCAGACTCAGCAGCCGTTCCAATTTGATACTTGAACAACAATGGTACGCTATTCACATTGGTAACGGTCAAGTTATTAAGTTTGACTGCATAAGCGACTTCGGTTTGCTTGCCATTATCTAAATCATCAAAATTAATTTCCTTGCTCCCTGACGTACCAGGTGCGATTACATCATCGGTCGTCTTTGATTTAACGATGACTTCATCATCACCATTGGTATATTCATTGCTAAACAAGTCAAGGTTGATTGAAGACTTATCAATGTGCCACTTGGCAATCCGGGCTTGGTCAACACCATTCCCACCAGTTGTGTACTTGGCATTCGTGCCTTGTGATAAGAAGGCCCCGGTACCGACTGCTGCAATCGCTAGTGTAAGGGCCGCGATTTTGTACTTTTTATTCATAATCAGGTTTCCTTTTTTGTATGTATTAGTTGGTTTGCGTTGCTGAGTAATCAAGGTCCAAAATTACGCCATCAGCAGCATAATCGCTCTTGTTGGTTCCTACATATGTATCAGTTTGATCATCAACTGCATCAAAGGCCCATTTCCAGTCAATCTTGATTGTGCCATCATTGGTTGTTCCAGTTGGCTGTCCATCAGCATCAAAATCCAAAGCAACATCCTTGATGGCATCCATCAACTTATCACCATTCAAGTCTTCTGATTTTGGCCCATTTCCAATCGTCAAATTGTAAAGGATCGGCAAGCCGTTGGTATTTGAAATTTTCAAACTATCGATTTTAACTTTATACGCAACTTCTGATTGATTATCGGCATCCAAATCATTGAAGTCGAGCGTCTTAGTCCCTGATGTGCCTGGCGCAATCACGTTATCTGGCGTACTTGCATGTGACTTAACCGTTACGTCACCGTCACCATTTGTATATTCATCGTTGAACAAATTCAGATCAACATTCAAATTGTCGATATGCCACTTGGCAATGCGGGCTTGGTCGGTTCCGTTTCCACCGGTTGTGTACTTAGCATTTGTGCCTTGGCTGAGGTAAATTCCTGCGCCGGCAACTGCAATCGCGATAACACCTGATGCAACTTTAAACTTCGTATTCATATTAATTCCCTACCTTTTTTGATTGATTAGTTTTTTTGATATCTGTAATGAAGTCCACCAAGACAAAAATCATGAATGGAATCCCTAATGAGAGCAACATCCCCACGGGTGACCGCAAGAATAATAATAACTGGCCCAGCTTAGGCACCCGCGCGAAATATTTTCCAACGACTTGTTGTTGTTTGACTGGGGTGGCATCGGCAATATTGTTGGCGTCACCCTTCGTAATGTAATATGTCGTTTGGCCGCGGGTATAAGTTTTTTGCACACGGTGGATGGTTAAGTTCCAAGCCTTGGTGGCCGATGAGTACAAAATGACATCTCCATTTTTGTAATGGTCAGCCTGCTTGGCCAAGATCATATCACCGCTCGTGATGCTGTTGGCACCGTGATGCATCGAATCTGATAGCACAACCATGGGTGCGATTCCCATAATGGTCGGCACCTTGTTTTTGTCCAAGCTACCTTCGATTAACAAAACAGTATTTAGAATAATAATTGGAATCGCCAGCAAACTTAGCGTCACGCCAATTCCAAACAGCGTTATTTTGACAACTTTATCCAGCGGTCGCAACTTATTCGTCAAGCTTTGAACCCAGTTTTGCCACTTGGCAATGCAGGCTTTTTGGCCAAAGCATTTTGTTTTCTCCATTCCATCACCACCGTCATCAATTTTTTAAATTTCCCTATGAACACTAGTATGGAGGCAAAGTTTTTTGTGAGCGGGGTTTTGCGTAGATTAAACTGGTATGTAACGTTGCACACTTTATGAATTCCTTGATTGTTCTACTGTAACGACAGTATTTTTTTTAGGACAAACAACTTTCTAACGTGGTCAATCGCTTTTGATATCGGACTATTCTCATTTACCCGCCAATTTTTGTTCACATTTGCGCGAATTTCTCGTTTTTCGGGCCAAAACAAAAAAGACCCGCAAAAACGCCGGTCTTTAAGGATTATTACGTGATACTCATGCCTGAAATCACGCTTTTTATGCAATTGTTTTCCTATATAAATAACGTAATCTGTTGGCATGCCGCTTAATTTTTAGCCATCATAGCCGCTTTTTTGCTCACTTGCTTGCGTGCTAACCACCAAAGAATCGAAGTTGCGACAACTGCAAATGCGCCGAGCAACATAAATTCGGCGCGTACAGCCGTCTTTGGAATACTATCGCCATCAACCTCTTCACCTGTCACTAACAATCGATGCGAATTAATCCCCAACGGTGTACAAGTTACCAAGGTCGTTTGATTCTTAGCGGGATCAATTTTGAAATAGCCATCCAACTTTTCTGGCTTAACGACTTTAATCTTCTTGACTTGATAAGTAATGGTTTTATTCATAATCTCAACGTAAAACTTATCACCGATTTTGAGGTTGCCCAAGCTGGTAAATAATTTTGCGTCTGGCAAGCCGGCGTGTGAGGTCATCACCGAATGCAAGCCGACTTTGCCTTTCTCAGGAATCGACGTGCCATCCAAAAGCCCCACACCTTGTCGGATACTCTTGTCAGAAACACCATCAAAAATTGGCAAACGTAAGCCGCCAAGCTTTGGAATCGACAACACGGCTAAGGCCTGACCCTTTTTACCGCTTAAATTAGTAATCGTGGCCCCGGCTTCATACTTTTGCTTATCACCTAAAGCTTGCAAGGCTGCATTGACACTTTGCGTTTCTTGGCGGGCCGCATTGGCTTTGACCTTAGCATTGCGCGCATCAATTTTGGCTTGTTTTTTGGCCAAGTCAACTTCCCGGTCTTGGGCATAATCAT
>JAITQG010000050.1 GCA_031289015.1 Lactobacillaceae bacterium | reverse complement strand
AATATCGGGCGCCGGTTCCCCATATTCGGCCACCCTTGTCTTTCCCACAAATTGATCGCTCCGAGCCCCAGCCGGCCCAAATTTTACAACAATGGGGCAGAGCTCATCTGGATGTTTCTCATTGGTGTGTGTGTGACTGCTCCAGATTAGTTTGGTGGGGGGACGAAATAGGGATTATTACGTGGTTTGGATGAACTTAAAAAATTTTAGATTAGCATGATTTGACAATTTTTTAGTAAATCAGTCTGTTTCTGTGTCTGCATTGGCAAATACGGTATAAAACAGCAAAACATGTAGTAATTTGTGGTAGAAGTAGTTAATTGACGTTCTAGTAACCGGAAAGAGCTAAAGCGACTGGAGGTTGGGATTTGGGTTTGGTTGGGTTAAGGGCGGAGTATTGGTGCTGTTGTAGGGGGTTAAGCGAGGTAGCGAAACGATTAAGACCCATTTTTTGGACCACGCTTTTGGGCCGAAAAATTCTGGTCGTATTGGTTCGTGTCGCCCCCTTCAACACTAGCAATGCGGAGTCATGTCCCCCACCAACCCAAATCCCGTCCCCAAGGGGACAAAAAACCGCAAAGTTCGTGTTTTGCTCCAAAAAACAAGATATTTCTAGAAAAATAGAGCAGTAATAAAATGATTTTCGAGTTTTATGCCTTAAACTGTTTACATTCAGTCAACATTCAAGTATATTATTCGTATTCTAGTAAGTTGTTTATGAACTGATTGTTTTGTCACTAAGAGGAGAATACGGATAATGCGTTCAACAAAGATTTTTGCACTTACTGCAGCAGCTTTGCTTACTGCAGGTACAGTTTTGACATCATCAACTGAATTGGCTTTAGCTGCCAAGAAGTATAAGACTTCAGTTGCCTTGGTTACTGATCAATCTGGTATTGATGATAAGTCATTTAACCAATCAGCTTGGGAAGGTTTGCAAAAGTGGGGTAAGAAAAACGGCGTTAAGCAAGGTAAGGGTGGTTACACTTATTATTCAGCTAAGTCGACTGCCGATTATGCGACTGAAATGAACCAAGCTGTTGCTGATGGTTTCAAGAACGTCTTTGCAATTGGATTCACTTTTACTTCAGATATCAACACGGCTGCTAAAAAGTCACCCAAGACACACTTTATCTTGGTCGACGATGTAGCTAAGGCACGCAAGAACGTGGCTTCTGTTGAATTTAAGTCAGAACAATCATCATATTTGGCCGGAGTTGCCGCTGCTAAGACAACTAAGACTAACAAGGTTGGCTTTGTTGGTGGTCAAAAGTCTGCTGTGTTGGATATGTTTGAAGCTGGTTATGTTGCTGGGGTTAAGTCAGTTAACAAGAACATCAAGGTTTCGATCCAATACACTGGTGACTTTACTGACGCTGGTAAGGCCAAGTCAATCGCTGCTTCAATGTACACGAGTGGGGCTGACGTGATCTTCCAAGCTGCTGGTTCAGCTGGTAACGGAGTCTTCACTGAAGCCAAGGATTTGAACAAGGGTAAGAAGAAGGCTGCTAAGGTTTGGGTTATCGGAGTTGACCGTGACCAAAACAAGGAAGGTGCCTACACTGCCAAGAACGGTAAGTCTAACTTCACTTTGACGTCTGCTACTAAGGGTGTTGGTACTGTTGTTGCCAAGGTTTCTACTTTGGATGCTAAGGGTAAGTTCCCTGGTGGTAAGACTTTGACTTATGGTTTGAAGGACAAGGGTGTGGCTGTGACACGTGGTCACATGTCTGCTGCTGCTTGGAAGGCTATTAAGGATGCACGTCAAGCAATCATCGACGGCAAGGTTACGGTCCCAGCTGCTCCTGCTAAGTAATTAAATTGAAATTCAAAACAGTTCCGTACACGGAGCTGTTTTTTTGTGCCAGCAAACGAGCCTAACAGTTTAGCAATCCGGTGCAACGTGCTAAAATGGTATATAAATTGGTATAGATAACATGGAGGCTATCATGAGCACATTAATCACACATGCAACCATATATACTGGCGATGCGACACAACCAGTCATTGAATCGGGCTACATACGGTTCGCCCAACAAATTGAGGCCGTGGGTCCAATGGCAGACTTAGTGGTTTTGCCGACGGATGAAATTGTGCATGCCGAACAAAAAATCGTCGTGCCTGGCTTTATTGATGTGCACACCCATGGCGCATATGGCTTTGACACGATGGATGGTAAGGCTGCTGACATCGTCCAAATGGTCCGTGATCAAATTACGGAAGGGATTACTTCGGTGTTTCCCACGACGATGACTCAGGCCGTTGATAAGATTTCGCAATCGATGATCGCCATTGATGAGGCTGCTCAAGTCGAACCAGCGATTGTGGGCGTACATCTGGAAGGCCCCTTTATTAATCCGCATTACAAAGGCGCGCAACCAGAGCAATTCATTATTGCACCGGATGCTGATTTGGTTAAAAAATGGCATGAATTATCAGGTGAACGTGTGCGTTTGATTACGTATGCGCCTGAGCAAGCCAAAGATTTAGCGAGCTTTGAACAATATTTGGCTGAGCACAATATTATTGGGTCAATTGGCCATTCGAATGCGACGCGTGAATTGTTGAAGAATGCCTCAAAGGCGAGTCACATCACGCATATGTATAATGCGCAACGCCCGATGAGTCACCGCGAACCAGGGGTGACGGGGCATGGCATGTTAGAAGAAAATATTCATGCGGAATTGATTGTGGATGGCTTCCATATTTTGCCGGATATGATTAATTTGGCGTATAAGCTAAAGACCGCCCAACGCATTGATTTGATTACGGATTCGATGCGGGCGAAAGGTTTGGGCGAAGGGGTGTCTGAACTCGGCGGTCAAACTGTCTACGTGAAGGACAAGCAAGCACGTTTGGCAGATGGCACCCTAGCTGGATCGGTCTTGGAATTCCCGGATGCTTTCCGCAATGTTATGGCCTTTACTGGAGCTAGTATTCAAGAAGCCGTGCAGATGGCGTCAGTTAATCAAGCTGAGGAATTTGGCTTGACGCAAAAAGGTTCACTCGTCATTGGCAAAGATGCTGATTTAAACATTTTCAGCCATGATTTGAGTGCTTTAGAAACTACTTATAGTCTCGGTCGGAAATTCACGCCTGCTGATGCTGTTGTGAAGGAGGGCTAATATGCCAGCACCGATTTATATCCGGATTCATGACGAAATCCGTGAAGCTATCGACACAGGCCGTTGGGTGCCGGGAGATAAAATCCCGGCTGAACGCGAATTGGCTGTGCAATTTAATGTGTCACGGATGACCTTGCGTCAAGCGGTGATGCTGTTGGTTGATGAAGGCATCTTGGAGCGTCGCGTGGGGTCTGGTACCTTTGTGTCGGCTGCCAAAGTCCAAGAACAACTCGATGGCGTTTCATCATTTACTGATATGATGGCTGCGGCTGGTAAAACGGCGACTTCACGGGTGATTTCATTTCACATCAGCCAAGCCTCGCGCAGTGAAATTGAACAATTACAAATCGCCCCAGATACTGACGTGTTACGGATGGAACGGGTGCGGTTTGGCGATGACGAACCCATCGCGTTTGAAATTGCATCGATTCCCGCTGTCTTGGTTGAGGGCTTGAGTCGGGAAGTTTTGACCAAGTCATTATATCAAGCGTTGATTTCAGAAAAAGGGTTGCGCGTGGGGCGGGCCGAGCAAGTTATGACGGCTGCTGCTGCGACTGAACGCGTGGCGGACTTGTTGCAAATTAAGCGGTCTGATCCTGTCTTGATTTTGCGACAAGTGACCTATGACGTTGATAGTCAACCGTTCGAATACGTGCGGACGCAATACGTGGGCTCACGGTTTGAGTTCTCGTTGACGCATAAATAATTAGGAGACAGCATGGAATATAGTGCACAACATCGGCGCGCACAGCTTATTTTATCTAAAGCGGCTGTGGCCCATAATATTCAAGTCATCAAGGCCAATGCTGATGCCAAGGTAATCATGGCGGTCATTAAAGCCAATGCCTTTGCGCACGGCTTGGCGGAAATGGCCGAGTTGAGTGTGGCGGGTGGGGCGACGCGGTTTGGCGTGGCTTTATTAGACGAGGCATTGGCATTACGTGAATTAGGCTATCAATTACCGATTGACGTGTTGGGGCTGACCCAAGCTGGGGATACTAAATTGGCGGCCGAGTTAGATATTACTTTGGCCGTCAGTTCCGTTGCGACGTTACAAGCGATTTTGGCTGAATTGGATGGGACAGATTTGCGCTTGCGAGTGTCGTTGCCCGTTGATACTGGGTTGAATCGTATTGGGTTTAAGACGCGAGCTGAATTGGTGCAAGCGATTGAGTTGTTGCAAGGTGATGCACACGTGATTTATCAAAGCTTGTGGACGCACTTTGCGACAGCCGATACACCAAATGAAGCCTATGTTGATTTTCAGGTAGCGGAGTGGGACCGACTTACACATGATTTGCCAGCACAACCGCTTGAACAGCATTTTGCCAATACTGGGATTGCGACTTGGTATCCTAATAAGGTGAACACGGATATCATTCGGTTGGGTGTGGGACTTTATGGTTTGGATTCTTCAGAGCCGACCATGCCGATGCCGTTTGCGTTGGCGCCGGTGTTGAGCTTGACGGCGGCCGTGAGTTTTAGCAAGCCTGTGCATGCAGGTGAACACGTTGGTTATGGTGCTACATATGTCGTGTCGCACGATGGTTGGCTCGTGACGCTGCCATTGGGGCATGCAGATGGTTATCCGTTTAATGCGGATGGGATGCGTGTGTTGTTTGCCAATGGGGCAGTCGGTCAGATTGTCGGTGGCGTGGCGATGGATCAAATGATGGTTTTTGTGGCGCAAGAAGTACTCGTTGATACTGTGGCTACCTTGATTGGTCGTGTGGAGGATGCTGAGATTACGCTGGGGATGTTGGCGGAATATACACAAACCAATATCATGGCCGTGATGAATCGCTTTGCTCCACGCTTGAAGCGGGTGATTGGAGAATAGGCAAGTGGTTCATTATTTTCTTGCATTTGCCACTAATTTCCGGTAAGATATAACAAGTGTTGAAAACTGCAGCGAACTATCCGTAAGCTCGTCAACAATTCATCGTCTAGGTTTCAAATATGGCCCGGCCTCACTAGTACCCGCGCTGCAGCGGTGAAAGTTTGGATGAATTGCACGAATATGAGATAGTTCTCCTGAATTCAACAAAATAAAATTCTGGAGGACATTTAATTATGTCACGTTATACAGGTCCTAAGTACCGTATCTCACGTCGTTTGGGTGTTTCTTTGTCAGGTACTGGTAAAGAAATTGCTCGTCGCAACTATGCCCCTGGTGATCACGGTGCCGGCCGTCGTGCAAAGATTTCTGATTACGGAATGCAATTGCGCGAAAAGCAAAAGGTTCGTTTCACTTACGGTTTGACTGAACGTCAATTCCACAACTTGTTTAACAAGGCTGGTAAGGTTCGTAAGGGAGTTCACGGAACTAACTTCTTGATCTTGTTGGAACGTCGTTTGGACAATTTGGTTTACCGTTTGGGATTGGCATCAACGCGTGCCCAAGCCCGTCAATTGGTTAACCATGGTCACATCTTAGTTGATGGTAAGCGTGTAGATATCCCTTCATACGAAGTGGCTGTCGGTCAAGAAATCTCAGTTCGCGAAAAGTCAGCAAAGAACCCATATATCTTGGCTTCTGTTGAAGGTCAAGTGGGTCACTTGCCATTCGTTGACTTTGATAAGGATGCCTTGAAGGGTTCATTAGTTCGTTTGCCAGAGCGCGAAGAACTTGATGGTGACTTCAACGAATCACTTATCGTCGAATACTACAACCGTTTGGGATAATATCAAATTATTCGCCAATTGGTTATGGTGGAAAAGCCGGAGTACATTTGTACTTCGGCTTTT
>JAITQG010000019.1 GCA_031289015.1 Lactobacillaceae bacterium | reverse complement strand
CCATTTTCCAGATTCTTTAATTGTTACCGCTAAGCCTGCGTATGCTACTAGTTGTCGCGAAGTGCTGAATCTACGAACATCTCCGAGTTCGGCGATTAGGCGAACAGCAGTATTGATTTACCTCGCTCTTTCCACCACTATTGCAGCAACGCTCCGCCCATTCCCCCACCAACCTCAAAAACCGGCTTCCAGTCGTTTTAACTCCTTCCAGCCCAAGAACTTCAGCTTTATTCATACTAAACATGGATGCGTTGTTATAGTGACTGACTATTCACGAATTTAATGAGATTTGATGAGTCTCAAATCTCCTTAGCGTTTACTAACTTAAGAAGTAGCTGACTGAAGTTTACATAACCGGAAGGAGCTAAAGCGACTGGAGGTTGGGATTTTAATTTCTGGGGGTAAGGGCGGAGCATTGGGGCTGTTGTAGGGGAATCAGCGAGGTAGGAGCACTAGCGCGGTATTAGGGAGTTGGTTTCTCGCTTGCGAGGAGCCGAATCCCTTAGACTAGCAGGACTCTGTCGCCCCCTTCAACAGCCCCAATGCGGAGCCCTTCCCCAAACCAAACCCAAACACCGTGGCCCACCGGGACACAAAAAACAAAAAAAGAACCACCAAGAAGGCAGTCCAGCGAAACTCACATAGTAAGAAAAGTAGCAAAACTAATAACAAAAACCCAGAAAATATAAGCCCCAAACAACCAATGAACGGCGTTAAACAACTTAGGAAACGGCCGTAAGATAGTATGTCCCGTGAAATAAACCGCAGTAGGCAAAATCATCACCAAAGCAAAAATTTCAAATCCCATCAACCAAGTATTAGGCCGTGGAATAAAATTCGTAAACATTTCTAACATCATAACTTAGCCTCCAATTCAACATCTGGATACTTATCAGCAAACCAACGTTCAGCAAACATGTTCTCAAACAAGAAAACCGGTTGTTCAGCCCGATCACGTACCAACAAATTTCGCGATGACGCCATCTTAGGGTCGAGTTGATCCGGATTAATCCACCGCGCTGTCTTTGGACCCATTGGTTCGAGCACAACTTCTGTGTTGTATTCGTTTTCCATTCGGAATTGGAAAACTTCAAACTGCAATTGTCCCACGGCTCCAAGAATATAGTTCCCTGAATCCCAAGCGGTATACATCTGAATCGTACCCTCTTGTACAAGTTGTTGGACACCCTTGTGGAATGACTTTTGCTTCAACACGTTCTTGGCATTCACCCGCATGAACAATTCAGGCGTGAAAGTTGGCAATTCTTCAAACTCAATCGCCTTCTTACCGGTATAAATCGTGTCACCAATTTGGAAATTACCGGTGTCATACAAACCGATAATATCGCCCGGCACCGCATTTTCCACGTTCTCACGTGAATCGGCCATGAACTGGGTCACGTTTGACAAGCGTAATTTCTTCCCCGTCCGTGTCAACGTAACGTCCATCCCCCGCTCAAATTCACCAGACACCACCCGCACAAAGGCGATCCGGTCACGGTGATTGGGATTCATGTTGGCTTGGATTTTAAAGACGAACCCTGAGAATTCACTCGCACTCGGCTCAACCTTTTTTTCATCAACCGTGTTCTTAGCTGAAGGGGCTGGTGCATATTGCAAGTACGTCTGCAAGAAGGTTTCAATCCCAAACCCGGCCAACGCTGAACCGAAGAAGACTGGGGTCAATTCACCATTCAAGATTGCTTGGTCGTCAAATTGATTACCGGCGTCTTTGAGCAATTCGATTTCATCTTGCGCTTCGGCCCACAAACCATTTTCTTGCAACTTGTTAGGCTTGACCAATTCACCATTAGCATCCAATTCCAAGAAGCGCTCGGCTGGATTTTCAGGGCGATAAACTTCGACGTTGTTATGATACATGTCATACAACCCAGCCAAAATTTGTCCTGATCCGATTGGCCAGTTCATTGGATAGGCATCGATGCCTAACGTGCTTTCAAGCTCGTCCACCAAGTCAATGGCAGGGCGGCCGTCACGATCTAATTTGTTAAAGAACGTGAAAATTGGAATATGGCGCTCTTTAACGATTTCAAAGAGCTTCTTGGTTTGGGGCTCGATTCCCTTTGCAGAATCGACAACCATGATAACTGAATCGACGGCCATCAAGGTCCGATATGTATCTTCTGAGAAGTCTTCGTGGCCAGGCGTGTCCAAGATATTGATCCGCTTGCCGTCAAAGTCGAATTGCAAAACTGATGAGGTTACAGAAATCCCACGCTTCTGCTCGATTTCCATCCAGTCAGACGTCGCGAAATTTCCTTTGCGTCCCTTGACTGTCCCTGCTTCACGCACGACGCCGCCAAGCAATAACATCTGTTCAGTAATCGTCGTCTTACCCGCGTCCGGGTGGGAGATGATGGCAAAGGTGCGCCGGGTATTAATTTGTTCTTCTAAAGTCGCCATAACTCATCCTATCAATTTGTGAACTCCAAACGCCATAGGTGCAACGTTTGAAAAGGTCTATATTTTTTAATGTAACGTAACGTTTTCTTAAGTAACTTTAAGATAAGTTTACCAAAAAAACACGCTTTGTCCAATACAAAGCGTGTTACATTTTCATTAAAGTGTATTTTTAGTTAGTTATTTGAGTGCACCCCAGCCACCCTTGACGTATGCATCTTGAATACTTGATTCATGATTGATGATTTGCAAAGCCATGACTTTCTTAATTTCATTATCGTCATAGTAACTCACATTCGTCACAGTGCTCTCTAATTCAGCCCGGGCCGCTTTAACTTGTGTGTCCGTAAAGGCAAAGGCCGTAGCTAAATCAATGCTCCCACTTTTAGCTGTGCTTGAAGCATCCGTCCATTCATCTGTACTCGACTTCTTACTTGAACTAGCTGTTGATGAAGTTGAGCTAGTAACATCACTCTCTTCATCGTCACTGTTGCTTGACGACTTAGCTGGCGCCGACTTGGCTTTCACTTCAGCGGCAATGACAGCTGGCTTAACGACATTGTTGACCCGGTCCAATGCACCGTCGACCTTTAAGGCCACATTGTATTGTTCGACAGCTTCATCGTAGTTACCAGCGGCGTCTTCATGGGCACCTTTAACAACATAGTTCAATTGTTGAATAGCTGTCCGGGCTTCCACTGAGGGATCCTTTTTTTGAGCGGCCTTGTAATAAAACAGCGCCTCATCCCAATTTTGATCAGCTAAAGCCGTGCGCGCCGACGTTACATCCGCCTTGACGGTATTTTGTGTGGAGATATGCAACCCGACTCCAACGCCGACAGCGACTACCACGATCACTCCAATGATCATTAAAATAACTTTTTTCATATCCATACTCCCTAGTTTGTATGCGTAATATCTCTATTATACCTAACAAACACAAAAAACGACCGTTAAATAATTAACAATCGTTTTTCGTAAGTAAATATTTAGGTAATTCTAACGATCTGAACGACGCTGAATCTCCAGATAACGACGATACCACAAATCAATATAGTCCTGTGAAAATGGGCCTTTTTGGTCATTGATCCAACCCACCAAAATCTTTACATGCTCTTTGACAATGTAATCAATGTCGGCTGGATATTGCCATTTAGCCTTATGTAACTCATACTCATCGGCGTCCAACAAGCGTTTCTCACCATCCGGGAAGACTTTAACATCTAAGTCATAATCGATATACTTTAATGCTTCTTTATCTAAGACGAATGGTGAAGCCAAATTACAATAATATGAAACACCATTTTCACGTAACATCGCGACGATATTGAACCAATATTTCCGATGAAAATACACAATTGCTGGCTCACGGGTTACCCAGCGCCGGCCATCGTCTTCGATAACTAGCGTGTGATCATTTAAGCCAATCACTGCATTTTCACTTGTTTTGAGAACCATCGTATCACGCCAAGTTCGGTGGAGACTGCCATCGTGCTTATAGCTCTTGATCGTTATGAAATCACCTTCGCGTGGTAAACGACTGTCTTTCATAACTTCCTCTTTCAGGCCAAGCCACCAACTTTATCTTGTATAGTATATCACGAATTCCCTATTTTGCTTACATAAACTTGATAAAGACCACGCCTAAAATCATCACAATCACGCCCAACATTTGCAACCGATTAACACCAGCTTTCATTGAACGCCACCAACCAAATTGTTGCACGAGCATCGAACCAACGATTTGCCCCAACAAGCCCATCGTAATCGTCAGTCCGGCCCCGATGTGGGGAATGACAATGATTGAAGCCAAGACGAATAAGCCACCCAAGATGCCGCCAAACCAGTTCCAGACTTTGGTAACTTTGAGTTGTTCTAAACTAGGGAAGCGCTTATCAATCACCAACGTCAAGATCAAAATCAAGATGAACCCGATGAAAAATGACAAAAACGACCCTTGCACAGGCGCGTGGAGTAACGTCCCCATGTGCCCATTAATGGCTTGTTGCATGGCTGAGAGCATCCCCGCAATAATCGCCCAAATCCGCCAACCTAATAACCCAGTCGGTGCGTAAACTTGCGTTAAGGTTTTCTCAAGCGACCGTGCCTCATGATTAAACAGCGTTGGCAAGACAATCGCAATCACCACCCCGGCAATTAAAATTACCAAGCCCAAAACCCGGGCCAAGCTCAACGGAATCGATGCGGCTTCAAACCAACCAAACGTATCAATTAGCGTCCCCATAATGATTTGCCCCATAATTGGCAAAATCACGGTTTGAATCGCCCCTAAGCGTGGAAATAACAAAACATTTGAAGTCAGATAAACCCCACCAAGCAACCCACCAAGCCAAATCCAAGCGGGATGACTACTAATGAAGGCCCCACTTGGCAATAGTGCATGTTCTGTGGTTAAAGCGAGCACTCCTAAAAAGAGTGTCCCCACGGCAAACGAAATCGTCGCTGCCCCAAATGGTGACCCCACCACCGTTTTCAAATCCGCGTTAATTGGATTTTGGTTTGCCAGCATAAAGCCAGCCAACAAGGCCACGCCCATCAAGATAAATAACATTTTTCTCTCCCATAATTTAGCGACATATAATGTAATTAGTTTAGCACTCACCGCTATTGACGGCGTAAAAAAAGGCATGTGCCCTAATGCCCGTTTTCACGCAACCACCGGTCAACCATCCCCAAATCAAAGCCTTTCCGAAACATGCCGGCCTTGAGCTTATTTTTAAATTCCCAACCAGCATAGTCAGCATACTTAGCGGCCAGTTTTTCAGCTTCATTCACCAAATTATCCCACTCTTGCTCCGGATCGGCTTCATTTTCAGCGTTATAAGCTTGAATAGCGCGCTTAATCAAGCGCTGATCAAAGCCGTCTTGCAGTAATTTTTGCGTCGTCTTTTGCTCCGCCATAAATTTAGCTTGCCGGCCATTTTTCTCAATTAAACTAGCGACCCGACGCTCCAAAATTTCAATTTGATCATCCTCAGTATACAGCTCCAGCCCATCTTCAACCGCAAACTTATCGACGCCTAGTTGTTGGAGTTTATACTTCACCCCTTTAGGTCCCAGCTTGCCTGATGAAATCGCACTGCGAATATATTCTTCGACAAATAAAGCATCATCTAAAACATTGGTATTTTCCAAGCGGGTAATCACCGTGGCAATCACATCGTTTGGCACCTCTTTTTCTTTTAATTTGAGAATCACTTGCCCTTTAGAACGCATTTTGCCCGTAGCATACACCAGCGCAATTTGATACGCTTTTTGCTCAAATTCAGCCTTCTTGATATCAGCAATCGCCGCATCGTCAAAGACATTATCTTTAAACAAATCATATTTGATGAGGATTTTTTCATCGACGGCAAAAGAAAATTCATCGTCGAGATAGATATTATAGCGGCCCGGCGCACGTGTTTTGGTAACTTTAGTAACTACTGCCATAATCCGCCTCCATTTTCACTAACTAGTGCTTCTATTGTCTCATATTTTACCCGCCGCACAAAAAAAGAATCCCAATTGGAATCCTTAATCGAATATTTGCTTACAAAGCTTGTGCCGCCGTCATAATGGCAACTTTATACACATCTTCTTCATTAGCCCCACGTGACAAGTCGGCCACTGGTGCTGCCAAACCTTGCAAAACAGGTCCGATTGCTTCAAAGCCACCCAAGCGTTGGGCAATCTTGTAGCCGATGTTACCAGATTGCAAATCAGGGAAGACAAAGACATTTGCATGCCCAGCCACCTTTGAATCAGGGGCCTTAGAAGCTGCAACTGAATCTACGAAGGCGGCGTCAAATTGCAATTCACCATCAATAGCAATATCTGGGGCTGCCGTCTTAGCCAATGCTGTTGCTTCAACCACCTTGTCGACTTCTGGAGATTGGGCTGAACCCTTAGTTGAAAAGCTCAACATCGCAACTTGTGGTTCCAGCCCAAATGTTTGCGCTGTACGAGCAGATTGAACGGCAATTTCAGCCAATGTCGCTGCATCCGGGCTGATGTTGATTGCTGCATCGGCAAAGACGTAGCGTTCGTCACCACGTTGCATGATGAACGCACCAGAAATCCGCGTTTGCCCCTTAGCCATCTTGATGATTTGCAAAGCTGGCCGCACAGTGTCACCAGTTGGGTGCACAGCGCCAGAAACCATCCCATCAGCAGCCCCCAAGTAAACCATCATCGTGCCAAAGTAGTTAACGTCTTGAAGCCACTTTTCAGCAGTCGCCGCATCAGTCTTACCATTTCGGCGATCAACCAACGCATCAACCATCTTATCAAATGCTTCAGTTGGATACGTGCTAGGATCAACCACAACAACATTGCTCAAATCAAAGTCATTATCCTTGGCTGTCGTTTCAATTTCAGTTTGCTTACCCAACAAAATTGGCTTTAATAACCCTTCATTGGCCAACCGAATTGCCGCCCCTTGAATCCGGGCATCTTCACCTTCAGGGAATACAACAGTCTTGCCTTTACCTTGAATCGCTGTGCTCAATTGTTCAAATAATTCCATAATTTAATTAATCTCCATGTGTGCTGTATTGCGATTTTATCGTATATAGATATTATTACAGAAATCCCAGTTCATTACTAGTGAAAGCGTTACCATTTATAGTTTAACTCACTCCACCCAATTGATTGGTGCAACATTGTGCGCCTGTAAGTACGCATTGGTTTGGCTAAATGGCCGCGAACCAAAGAACCCGCGATAGGCAGATAGTGGGCTCGGGTGTGGCGTGGCAATGATCAAATTGCTGGTGGTTGAAATCAACGGAATTTTTTGTTGCGCTGGTTTGCCCCACAATATGAAGACCACGGGTTGTGGTTGGTCAGCAACTAGCTTGATAATCGCATCAGTGAGCGCTTCCCAAATCAATTTGGCATGCCCATTTCGTTGCTGCGCCGGTACCGTTAAGACCGTGTTTAATAACAAGACCCCTTGTTGCGCCCAGCTCGTCAGGTCGCCGTGACTCGGTGCCAACAAGCCCAAATCATCTTCTAATTCTCGATAAATATTAACGAGCGATTTGGGCAAAGGCTGACTGGCCGGCACCGAAAAGCTCAATCCCATCGCTTGATTGGCGTTAGGATATGGATCTTGGCCTAAAATCACAACTTTGGTGTCGGCTAATGGCGTGGTCAATAACGCCCGAAAAACATTTTCTTGTGTCGGGTAAACAGTATCGGCTTGGTACGCTGTGTCTAGAAAAACCGCCACTTTAGCCCAGTATTCTGCCCCTAAGATTGGAGACAATGGTGCCCACCAATCAGTTTTTTTTAATTCTGATAACATTTTTTGGCCTCGTTTCGTTTATAATGAGTGTAAAAGGAGGTGTGGTGATGAGTCAACTAATTTTACGTCAAACATCTGGAGAAACCGGCTTTGGCGTCGGCGTCGTAACCGATCTTGCCGGTCAGCCAGTTTTTCATATCGCTGGGGATTTTGGACGCATTGGCGACAAACTAATCCTAACCGATCAAAGTCAGCACCCCCTCGCTGAGATTGAACAAACCGCCATCGGCATCTTACCGAAGTTCATCCTCAAAGCCAATGGCCAAGAAGTCGGCTCATTTGGCCTATCCCTCCAATTTCGCGAAATTTTGTACATTAGTCATACAAATTGGCTCGTTTTTGGCAATACCTTTAGTCACAACTATAACATTGCGCGCATGTCTGGCATCCTAGCCCAAGCCCGTGCCGGAGAAGCCAATCGCATCAAGATTGAAATCAGCGCCGAAGAACACACAACCGCCTTGGTGTTAATCGTCGCCTTTCTGGAACGTTGGCAAGCCACCCACGCCATGTTTGGTGCTCAATTCAGAAAAATAACCGCCAGTGATGACCAGGTTTTAGCCCTCCCCACTAGCATGCACAACTAATAAAAGGAGCCGAATTTTCGGCTCCTTTTATTCTTCAGGTTGCACTTTGCCTAAATGATGATAGCGATGGCCAACATCAATAAAGGCATAACGTTTTTCGAGTTGGCACAATAAATAATCCGCATTATCAATAAACGGATGCCAAATCACAAGCCCCGTGGCTGGATCAACAATTTTACGTTCGCGTTTCATTGTGCCCCTCACTTTCTCAAACTTAATTACCATAAGCATAGCGAATTAAATTTGAGTTTTAAGGGACGCACAATGAATGAATTGCAAACAGGTTATGACGAAATAACCTTTGAATCAGGCTTCCATCATTTCAAGCTGTTCGTTACCTAACGACTCAATTAAGAATGCAACCGAACTGGCAAGCTTCAAAAGTCTCTTAATTTACCATGTTCTGTAATTGTTTCTCCATCATGAGTTTCATCAACACCACGTAAAGCATTTTTAATATCCGTCCGATTGGTCTCTTGATAATATTTTTCACCAACGACAATTTCTCGCAGGTACATGGACCGCAAATTATTGCTAGCTTTAACATTGGTAATCTTTGTATATCTGTTTTGCGAGTCATTTGTTGAAAAGTAAATGTTCTTTGCATCCAGCATCTCTAAAATATGCAAATTGTGCGATGTAAATACAATCTGCCCACGCACGCCCTCAGCCAAAATTTTAATTAAGTCTCCCAGCATATATTCGTATATTCCAGCATCAAATTCATCAATTAACACTACTTTATTTTCATTGTTAAATGCACTAATTATCACACCTAGCACAGATACTAACTTTTGTACGCCACTTGATTCAACTCTAAATGGGAAGTGCCGTTCATCACGATTTGAGATTAATTCAATGCGGAACTCTTGCCCATTGCCGTCGCTTTTCATGCGCGGATGCGTCTCTGTCGACAACGTAACACCTGGTACAATTTGATTTAGAACAGTACTGATTTGGGCGATGACTTCTTCAATAATATTTTTAGCTTCCTCGTCATAATATAAATTATCATCATTATGATGTGAAGCGATATCAATACCAATCGTCCCGGATGTTTGTCGGTTATTTAGTTGAACTGCAAAGGTTAATGGCAACATAATTCCGGCTGCTAATAACCCATTAAATTTATCAGTATGAATGACAATATCTAATGCCGCTGCCTGAAATTGCGCCATCACTTCAAAAACTTCTTGATACGCTTTATTGTCACTTTTGGCTTTGATCCGCTCGAAAAAATCCGTCCCAAAAATAAACGATTGGCTGTGTAACAACGCACTTTTCTTAGCAACTTCTAAATCCAATTGATTGATCGAAAACTTGTTTTTAGTGTCAACAATTTTTTTATCCATTGCATCATAGGCAATCAACGTCCGAATATGGCTATGAGCCGTATAGGTTTTGGTCATTAGTTTTTCACCAACGATAGCCACTCGATGTCCATCACGCTTCAATTTAACTGCGTAAGTGATCATTCGGTGTCCAACAATATCATATGATACGGTGATTTCAGCAACTTTATCCACTGATAAACTATCAACAACATTATTATCGATTGGCTGATTGAGCAAGAGTAACTTCACAATCTCCATGGCATCAATTAGTGTAGTTTTACCAGATCCGTTCTGTCCATAAACACCCGTTAAATTTAAATAATTACCATTTTTTTCCTTTAACAAAATTGTGCCATTATCAACATTTTTTATACCTTTTATCGTTACTTCAGTTAATTTCCTAATTACTTTATCGAATGTCATTTGATGTAACACCTCCTCCCGCCTATTATTTTATCAAACAGAACGAATATAAGCTATAAAAAGAATTAAAAATTCCAATTATGTCTTTTTTCATCATTCACTGATCGAAATAAGCATAAAATTTGTATAATCAATAACGATTCAGATATATTTCACCCAGTTTACTACTCAGTAAATTACTGCACAGTAAACTGCTTCAAACCCACTAAAAAAACCTCCACAACGGAGGTTTTTCCATTATTTAGTCGCAAGCAATTGTTCAACCCGTTGTTTCCCAAGCAGGCCTTTTGCTCCCAGCCCTTTAAAAGTATTGATCAAGGTTTGATGTTCATTAGCATATTCATAAGCTTGATGCTCAGGTGCATAGTACGTCTTCCCATCAAAATCAGAAATCGCTAATTCCATTAATACCGCCACTAATACGCGATCATCATTGCTATGATAGAATTCACCCATGAGATGCAAGACGTTTTCCATCGCCGCTTCAGGGATATAAAACACACCAGCCCCATGCTGTAACAACGGCACATTCGCCGCCAACACAGCTGTGCGCTTGTTCGTATCATTAAACAACTGCGCGCGCGACAAGTACGTAAATATTTTACTAGCTTTGGCTTCAGGCGTTAATTCGGTATCAGCGAGCAACTGATTAAAATATTTTTCCACCGCTGCAGGTTCAACTGCGTCCGGTGTAAACGTCCCCTTCGTGGTATTGAACCCGCCAGCAGAGGTACGTAACTGACCAGGATTAAATGCATCATCGCGCCCAGTAATTGAATGAAGCACCTTTAACTTCTCAAAATCAAAATCAGCATATTCATTCAATATATATTCCGCGCCTTTGTGCATATCATGTACAACAAGCATATCGCTAGTTGAAATTCCACTAATTTTTTCGTTATTCACAATTTGTTGTGTTTGAAGAAGTGTGATTAATAAATTTTCAAATTGAACTCCATCATGGAGTATTTGTGGAATAGATTTTTTAAACAACATTTCTTCAATTTTTTTATCAAACTTATATTGTACATCACTCATCCTACATACTCCTTCTTTATAAGTGTATTACCCCATTTTACCTACAAACTTTATAAATTTCTACTTTATTATGGTTATTAGGCACAATCTTATTATTATTTAGAACCTGCCACTAATAAGATGCCACCAAACCCACTTTTTGCTAAAAGTTTTTTTGATCCTTATCACTCTTTTAATCTTTTAAACGAATCCCCCAAATTCCATAGCCAAAGGTTTTTACTTACGATAGAATAGCATTTGTAGCGAAATAGCTACCAAAGCATCGCATCGTGAGGGCTGTCACAATTAGGAGGTTATTATGACCGAATTTATTGTTTTAGTACTTGTGTTAGTCGCATTCGGGTTGTTTGTGATTTTCCTTGCTCATTTGGAAGGTTATTCATCATTTAAAGTTAGTTTATATCTTTATATGTGCATTCTCGGGCTCATTTGCCCTCGAATTCAGCCACCCGATAGTTTTTCGTTTTTACTTAAGAAACCCCCAGAGCTCAGGGATTCTTCCGAGGAAACAAAAAAAGACCACGACGGAAACTTTGGCGAGTGAA
This sequence comes from Lactobacillaceae bacterium, assembly GCA_031289015.1. GTDB lineage: Bacteria > Bacillota > Bacilli > Lactobacillales > Lactobacillaceae > Weissella. The sequence continues at coordinate 2,133 of JAITQG010000019.1, read as the reverse complement.
TGTCGTGATCGTCTTTAGTTAATTTTCGCTAAAGCCCTTACGATGCTTTGCTACGAATAAGTATATCAAATTCCGGCCGATTTTAACAGTAAATAGACCGGGATTTTTAATTTTATCTACTGCCAACACCCTGTGACCATACCAATAACCGCACACAAAAACGCCCTAACCATGTCGTACTGGTCAGGGCGTTTCGTTTAGATCTTAATCTTGCTCTTCGTCATCGAAGTTGTACTTACGACGACCGGCGATTAGGTAGGCCATCAAGGCTCCCAAGACTGCGGCTAAGGCAATCAATGCGGCTTCAACATCCATCGTTGTAATACGCATTTCTGACTTATCTGCAGCAAGGTCGTCCTCACTGGTACCTGCATTGTCGTTTGAGTCATAGATGATGCGACCCGTTTGTGCAACTACTGGCGCTGGTGTAGCGGCTGGCGTAACTGTTGGCGTTGCGCTCGCTGCAACACTAGCTGGAGTTGCAGTTGCAGCTTCAGTTGAAGTTTCAACTGAGGCTGGCGTAGTAGCTGGTGCAATTGATGTTTGCACTGGAGCTACTGGGTTTTCACGCAATGTCAAAGCGTGTTCCATAGCTTGCAAGGCGATCAAGGCTTCTGATACGGCCTTAGTTGCGTAATCAGCAACGGCGGCACTATCACCAGCAATCGCAGCGCTTTGAGCAGCTTGTGCATATGATGCAGCAGCTGTTGCAGCACTTTGCGCGATGACGTTATCAGATTGAGCAGCAGGGACATCAGCCAAACTTGCGGCGATGCTTGCTGTCACACTGGCGGCGCTTGAGGCCAATGAGGCTGCGTTTGAAGCAACTCGGTTGGCAGCGTCGATTGCGGCACTGATAGCAACACTGGCAGCGCTTGAGGCAACTGAAGTAGCTGAATCAACTACTTGCGCGGCACTCGAAGCAACAGCGGCTTCAGATATGGCAGCACTTGCTAATGAATTAGCAACACTGTCATTTGCCCGAGCAGCTGCACTATTAGCAGCGCTGGCCAATGAAGCAGCGGCACTTGCAGCACTGGCAACTGTGTTAGCAGCACTAACGGCAACACTGGCGGCACTGGCGGCAACACTTGATGCGCTAGTTGCAACTGAGTTATCAGCAGCAATTTTTGCATCTGAACCAAATGCTGTAGCAGCAGATGATGTCGTGTTTTGCGCCAAGCTAGCCTTACGTGCATCGTCAACGGCTTGACTAGCCGAAGCACTAGCAGTGGCTGGCAAGTCAACAACTGAATCAGCGGCTGACTTGGCATCATCGGCATTCGATGATGCAGTTTTATCGTCGTTAGCCAATGACTTAAGATCGTCAACGGCTGAACTTGCAGCATCTGATGCACTTTGAGCAACATCTGCGGCACTTGAAGCATCAGATTCAGCTGAATTTGCAGTAGATGCGGCTGAACTTGCAGCGCTCGAAGCAGAATCGACGACACTAGCGGCACTCGATGCTTGTGAAGCGGCAGAATTTGCTTCACTTGCATAACTTGAGGCTGTTGAATCATCACCGGCAGCAGCGGCTGAACTTGCAGCACTTGCAGCTGAACTTGCGGCATCTGCAGCTGAACTTGCTTCACTTGCAGCTGAGTTAGCAGTTGATGCAGCACTTGAGGCAACACTTGCGGCTGAACTTGCTACTGATGCAGCTGAACTTGCTACTGATGCGGCTGAGCTTGCAGTTGATGCAGCTGAACTTGCTTCAGAAGCGATTGAAGCGGCTGATGAATCACCAGGTACTTCGCTTGCGATTGAAGCAGCTTCGTCAGCTGAACTACTTGCCCCAGAAGCAGCGGAACTTGCAACGTCGGCTGATGAGCTTGCGGCTGAAGCAGAAGAGCTAGCAGCAGAAGCATCATCATTAGCGTTATTAGCAGCTGAACTTGCTGAGCTTGCCGTTGATCCGGCTGAACTTGCGTCACTTGATGCTTCACTAGCAGAAGAACTTGCAGCTGATTCAGCTGAAGTTGCGGCTGATGCGGCATCACTTGCCAAACTGTCGGCTGCTGATGATGCTGATTCTGCTACTGATGCTGCGCTTGAGGCTACATCTGCGGCTGAACTTGCGACATTCTTGGCATCACTTGCGGCCTTTGATTCAGCTGCGTCATCTGAAGC
>JAITQG010000070.1 GCA_031289015.1 Lactobacillaceae bacterium | reverse complement strand
CGATATTCAGACCCACAACGGGCATGGCGCAGGGCCGCTTGCGGACCTTTCCTCATATTTGCGCCACCCGTTTCCCACAAATTTATCTTTGCCGGAGAGCCCCAGCCGGCCCAAATTTTACAACAATTTTGACGCTGCAAGCGGCAAACAGCAGAGCCCCGCAAACAAAAAAGAACCACAACATTGATAATAAGTAACTGCACGTATACTATTAACTCAGATAGCACAGTCAATTAACCAACACTAAAATTACGCATAGCTTCTTATTTTGAACCAAAGTAAATACTTACATACTCAACAGGAGAATTAACATGGAAAAGCAAAAAGTTGTGGCCATCACAGGTGCAAGTAATGGTATGGGTGAGGCAGCTGTAAGGTTGTTTGCATCAAAAGGTTGGATCGTATATGGTGGGGCACGCCGGGTTGAAAAAATTCCCACCGGCGCTAATATCCATGCCCTGAAATTGGATGTGACGGATTCAACTGCCAACCATGCCTTTATCGAGACGATTGTGCAAGCTCAAGGTCGCCTCGATGTTTTGATAAACAATGCTGGCTATGGTGAGTATGGGCCGGTTGAAGATACTTCAATGGCGAATGCCCGTAAGCAATTTGAAACTAATTTCTTTGGAGCCGTTGAACTAACCCAATTAGTGCTCCCCATTATGCGTGCTCAAAAGATGGGGCGCATCGTGAATATTTCGTCAATCGGTGGGGATGTTTATATGCCCTTGGGATCGTATTATCATGCCACCAAGGCCGCTTTGCAACATTGGAGCGATTCTTTAGATGTCGAAATTCAAGCATTTGGAGTCCGCTCAATTGTGGTTCAACCGGGTGGTACGCGTTCGGCTTGGGGTAACATCGCCATGGATAATTCCCGAAAGAATTTGCAACAAAACTCACCTTACACGCCACTTGTCACACGCGTGGGCGCAATTTTGGCGGCTGATGCGCGTGCAATTGGCGCTACGGCTGATGATTTGGCCAAAGTATTTTATGCCGCTGCTACAGATGTCAAACCAAAACGGCGCTACTTCAATGCTGTTGGCGATCGTGTGCTGGTCCATGTCGCACGTGCACATCCCAGAGTGTTCAAAACAGCCTTTATGGCCACGTTGAACTTTTTGGGTAAACGCGTTGAAAATAAATAAAGCAAGCGGGTAAATGCCCGCTTGCTTTTTGGTATTAGGCATAAATTAAAAAATCAGAGGTCAACATCCTCTGATTTTTCGGGTACTTTTGTGCCAGGAATCCCATCGCGCCACAAGTAGCCACGATAATAACTTTCCATTGCCGAAATTTGGGCGAGGGAAGTTAATGGCAAGACGAATTTGAGCCATAACATGTCCGAAGTGAAAAATGGAATGGCCATCATGGCGGCCGTCACCAAATAAATAGCAATCCGCCCTTTAAACGGCAATTTGCGGCCGAAAACAGCTTCATCCATGTATTTTGCATAGTATTTATTTTGATGTAACCAATTTTCTAAGCGGGCGGATGATTTGCTCCATAAAATGGCCGTTATGATATAAAAAATAGTTGTTGGTAGGCCAGGAATCCAAATTGCAATCGTGCCAATCGCAAAAGTGATGGCGCCTAATAAGATATAAATAATTTTCATAGCTGTATTTTACCATTTTTTATGCGTGGCCGGGATGCAAAAACTTGCTCAGGTTTATTAGCTGTGGTAAATTAATTTTATTAAATGAAATTGAGGTATGTGCGACATGAAGAACTAATCTAATTCGAGATGATTGATAGGTGCGTGTTTTTATTGCGCCGTCTGTAATGTTTTGAATTGGATTAGTCTTACAGTCTGCACTTACCTCGTCAAGTTGAGATAAGGCCTGTTTGGGTACCTCCAATTCAAAATGATTGAATTGGAGGTTTTTATGTCTAAAATTGCACTACAAAATTTGTCTTTTGCTTATCCCGGGCAAGACGCTGTGTTTAAACAAGTTGATTTGGTGATGGACACGGCTTGGAAAACGGGATTAGTTGGTCGAAATGGGCGTGGGAAAACGACCTTGTTGAAAATACTCACTGGTGCTTTAAAAGGTGATGGGCGGATTAGCACCGATATAAAACTCACCTATTTCCCGCCCGTGGTGGCCAAACCAGATGCTCTAACTATGGAAGTTTTACAGGACTTGACGGGTGCTTGGACCTGGGAATTGGAACGTGAAATTGCCTTGTTACACGTAGATCTCACTGCGTTGTGGCGGCCATTTAACACATTGAGTGGTGGTGAACAAACCAAGGTGTTATTGGCTAGCGTATTTCTAGACGATATTAATTTTCCTTTGCTTGATGAACCCACAAATCATTTAGATGCACCAACTAGACGGCAAGTAGCAGAGTATTTGCAACGTCAACGCCATGGTTATATTGTGATTAGTCATGACCGCGCCTTTTTAAATGCGGTGACGAATCACACTGTGGCAATTGAAAAGCAACAATTGATCACGTATCAAGGCAATTTTGCGGTTTATGAAGCGCAAAAAAAGTTGCGGGATACAACGGAACTAGCCACCAATGCAAAATTAAAGCAAGAAATTGGGCGCTTAAAGGAAACTGCACGACAGAAAAGAACCTTCTCAGCTGCTCGTGAAGGCGACAAGTATGGCAAACGCTTAGAAAAGGGGAGTGGCGCCGTCTTTAATAATGGGTGGATTGGAACTCGGGCGGCTAGGGTGATGAAGAAGGCTAAAAATCTTGAACAGCGGATGGATAATCAAATTAACGCCAAAGCCAAGTTACTAAAAAATATCGAAACCACCGCACAGCTGACGATGAATTATGAGCCAACCCATCATCAGACGTGCATTGTTGCACAAGCCATGAATATGCAAATAAAATCAGGCAAACTACCCCTCTTTGAACAAGTCGATTTTACATTATTCCGCGGAAAACGTTTAGCCATCAGTGGGGCAAATGGGGTGGGCAAATCAAAATTGGTGAGTGGCATTTTAGATCAAACAGAGCTAATCATTAATGGAGATTTGAAACTAACGCCAGGACTGAAAATTTCTTATGTTCCACAAAACGTGGATAATTTAGCTGGTAGTTTAATGGAATACACTAAAATCAACCAAATTGAGTATGAGCAATTAGTTTGGCATTTACGGCAATTCGGATTGGAACGTGAAGTCCTGACAACACCACTTGAACAGATGAGCATGGGCCAAAAAAAGAAGGTTGTATTAGCCCGGTCGTTATCTGAATTAGCAAATTTATACATTTGGGATGAACCGTTGAATTACTTAGACGTGTTTAATCAAGAACAATTAATTGAGTTGATTTTACGGGTGCAGCCGACCATGTTAATTATCGAACACGACCAGCATTTTATTGAGCAAGTGGCTGACCAGGTTGTCGACCTCAAGCGGTTAGGTGATTAAAGGTGTCCATGTTAAGCTAGATATATGTTTTTTTGAATAAACCGCAATTGAAAGGGCGTTTTACACGCAAATGGTTCCTAAATGAAATTATTGAAGCAGTCACAAATTGTCCGTTATATCATGATTGTTATTGCACTAGAAATTGTTGCTGTGAGTATCAATTTCTTTTATGTGCCGGCTAAGGTCGCTGCTGGTGGGGCAACTGGGTTTGCGATTTTGATTAACGAATTGACGGGTTTTGATCGAGCGTTGACTGTCTTGATTGTGAATTTAGTGATGATTGTTTTGGCTGGTATTTTCTTGGATCGGGGTACAACTGCGCGGATTGCTTTTGGTAGTTTAGTTTTGCCAGGCCTGTTGAAAATCACGCCGAGCCACCAAATTTTATCTGATCGCCCGTTAGCCGTGCTGGTCGGCGGGACGATTTTTGCGGTTGGAATTGCCTTGTTGTACCGGATTGACGCCTCAAGTGGGGGCACGGCGGTACCACCGATGATTTTAAAAAAGTATTTCCGCATTGCCCCAGCTTTGTCGCTCTTAGTGATTGACACGATTGTCTCACTTGGTAATTTGGCGACAGAAGGCCTGGAAGCATTGATTCTAGCGGTCTTTTCATTGGTCATCACTTCAGTAGTCATGAATTACATTGAAACTGGCCTCGATCGCCGCAAGATGGTTTACATTCAAAGCAATGGTGATATTGATGAATTGAAGGCGTATCTGGCTGACAATGATAAAGGCTTTACCGTCATGGATGTGCGAGGTGGTTACACTGGTGATGGCCGTGAGATGTTGATGGTGATTTTGGACAATCAAGAATACAATCATTTTTTGCGTGAAATTCACCGTGTCGCTCCAGGGGCCTTTACAATTGCTTATGACATCAGTGAAGCCCACGGTGGCACATTTGTATAAATGATTAGGAACAATAAAAAACCACGTTCAAGGATGAAGTGAACGTGGTTTTTATGATGAAAAATATGTGTATCAAATTTAATTTGATTAGGTTGGGTTACCCCAATGTGCTTAGAGCACTATGTGTAGACCTTTATTTGGACGTGTCTAGGTCGCTTGTGTAGCGATATTTTTCGAATATAATACCTTACAAGCATTATTTTATAATAATCAGCGCATAATTGCTTGTAAAACCTTGTTATTTTTCGTATGTGGCACCACTAAGCGTTTTAAGGGGTGTTTTTCACTGATTTTTAGTACATTGGAACAGTAAGTGGTATCATAATCGAAATAAGTACGGAAATCAGGATTGCCAGGTAGTTAGCATTGATTTATTAGAAAATATTTGGGGCTGGCTGGGGACTAGCAAAAAATGACTTTAGCTGACATTTCAATGACGCTGGCAAGCTATATTGACCTAAAAAATGGTAAAATTAAAGGAACAAAGCATAGCCTTTTTAGGTGGTTTGAGACAAGGAGTAATACGATGGCAGCAGATATTTTAGTAGTTACAACTGAAAACATTCCAGGTTATCATGTGACGGCGGTGTATGGTGAAGTCTTTGGCGTGACGAGCCGGAGTCGTGATATTGTTAGCAATATTGGGGCGGGCTTAAAGACTCTAGTCGGTGGCAAAATTGGTGCCATGACTACGTTGGTTGAAACGTCACGAAATGAATCCATTCAAAACTTGCGCGATGCTGCACAAGCTAAGGGTGCTAATGCAGTGGTGATGATGCGCTTTGATACTGAAGCCATCATGGAAGGTGTGAGTGCCACCGTTGCGTATGGGACAGCGGTGACGATTGAGGCCAATTAAGATGGCCAAATCCGAACTAGCACGCATTCCTGATGTGGGATCCAATATGACAACCCACGCTGGTGGAATTGGAAATAATTAAGGCTTAAAACCTGCTTTTCATTGCTAAAATGGAGCAGGTTTTTAAATGTCAATAACTTTAGAAACCTCTCATCTAATTTAAATTAACCGCTCATTTACCCGAGGATTAAGTGTATAATTGATTTTATCTATTAAAATTACAAGGAGGCTGCATATGCGAGTCTTTATTCGCTTGAGCTGGTTTATCAAGCGCGAATGGAAAGCTTATTTACTCGGCATGCTCTCATTAATGGGCGTGTCATTGTTTGGATTAATTACTCCTGTCATGATCGGGCGCTTTGCTGACGGGATTGCTAGTCATACGCTGACTTGGGCCAAAATTTGGCCAATTTTAGCGGCCGTTTTAATTGCGACAGTTGGGCAATACATCATGCGGTTTGCGTGGTCGTATTTTATTTGGGGTACCGCGGCCCGGTTGGAAAAAACCATGCGGAATCAGTTGTTCACCCATTATTTACACATGGATGCGACATTCTTTCAAAAATATCGCACGGGCGACTTGTTAGCCCACGCAACCAATGATATCAGCCAAATGCAACGGGTCGCGGGCAATGCGGTGTTGCAATTATTCGACTCATTGATTACGGGCTTGATGGTGATTATCGCCATGATTTTTGTGGTTGATGGGCGGTTGACACTTGTGGCTGTGGTGCCGTTGTTTGGGATTACGTTGGTTGCCTCACTGTTGGGGAGCCGGATTCATAATGCATTTATGAATGCACAAGCCGCGTTTTCGACGTTGAATAATAAAACGCAAGAATCCATTATGGGGATCAAAGCCTTACGTACGCTTGGCCAAGAGGAAGAAGATATTCAAGATTTTTCTGAGCGCGTGGAAGAAACGATCAAGGCCAATCGCCGAGCGCAATTTTTTGATTCAATGTTTGATCCAGCCATCACGTTGTTAATTGGGGTCTCTTATGTCGCCACGATTATTGTGGGTGGTAGTTTAGTCTTGCATAAATCATTGACGATTGGCCAGTTGATTACGTTTGTGACTTATCTTTCGCAATTGATTTGGCCATTTATGGGCTTGGGCTTCTTATTTAACAATGTTCAACGTGGAAATGCGTCGTTGGATCGAATTGAAGAATTGTTAAGTCAAGAACCCGCGATTAATGATGATCCGGACGGGGTGACTACAGCACCAACTGGCACGATTAAGCTTGAAGTTGCTGAATTTAGATATCCAGATGCTAATGAGCTGGCTCTTGAAAATATTCAAGGTGATCTACCGGCTGGGCAGACATTGGGCTTAGTTGGGCAAGTGGGCGCGGGAAAATCGACGTTGTTGCGCTTGTTGTTACGTGAATTTGATCAATACACCGGGACGATCACAGTGAATGGAATAGATATTCGCCATTACAAGCTAGATGCTTATTTACCAGCTATTGGTTATGTACCCCAAGATAATTTTTTGTTTTCGACTACGGTGCGTGAAAACATTCGCTTTGCTGACCCTAGCGTGAGTGATGAGCGCGTCGAACAAGCTGCACGGTGGGCGAATTTGCACACTGATATTTTGAGCTTACCAGATGGGTACGATACACAAGTTGGTGAACAAGGGATTAGTTTGTCGGGTGGTCAGCGGCAACGTTTGGCGATTGCACGGGCGTTGATTATTAATCCTGAAATTTTGATTTTGGATGACGCGTTATCAGCGGTGGATGCCAAGACCGAGAAAAATATTTTAGATATGCTAACTGAGCAACGCGCTGGGAAAACGACGATTATTTCGACGCATCGGTTAAGTGCGGTTGTGCATGCGTATGAAACTTTGGTGATGGATCATGGGCGCATCATTGAGCGTGGTAATCACAGTGAATTAATCGCCCAACATGGTTGGTATGAACAAATGTATGTGGCCCAACAAATTGAGGCGAAACTAGATGCGGAGGTAACTGACTAATGGCACAATCAGAAAATGAATCAGTTTGGTCAAAACAGTTATCGACCAAAGAACAGACTAGAATCGTTTGGGAACTCATGAAGTTTGCCAAGCCATTTCGCAAGATGTTTTTTGGAGCGACCTTCTTTGCTTTGGTCGTCTCAAGCATTAACGTGATTTTGCCACACGTTTTGCAAATTTTCATGAATAATTATTTATCAAATGAAAGCACGACCATGCAGACGTTGATTGTCTTTGCTGCCATTTATTTTGCCATTACCGTCGTCAAAGCTATCGGAACTTTTTTCGATTATTTTTGGTTTACGATGGGCGCCGAATACATGCTCGAACGGGTACGGGTGATTCTGTTCACCAAGTTGCATACATTGGGGATGCGCTACTTTGATCAAACACCCGCTGGTTCGCTCGTTTCGCGGGTAACCAATGATACGGCGTCATTCAATGAATTTTGGATGCTCTTTCAACAATTGAGCATGGCCGCTTTATCGGTTATCACAGCTTTTATCGCCATGTGGTTAACTGATGTCAAAATCATGTTAGTGGCGCTGATTTTCGTGCCGATTTTGCTCGGGGTCATCTGGGCCTATCAACGTTTTGCCACGAAAGTATATCGGCGTATGCGCGAACGGCTATCAGCGCTGAATGCCAAGCTTGCTGAATCAATTACGGGGATGTCAGTCATTCAACAATTCCGCCAAGAAGAGCGCATTGATACTGAATTTGATGATATTAATAATCAATATTATGATGCCCGCGTGCGGATGGTGAAAACGAATTCGTTGATGTTATCACCAGCTATTGATTTGATGTATGGGGCGGCCATCGTGATTGTGTTGTTCATGTTTGGCCTGAAGTCACAACATTCAATTGTGGCGGCGGGAACCGTGTATGCGTTCTTGTCATATGTAGCGGCGTTTTATAATCCCATGGATGCGGCGATGGACTTTCTATCAAGCTTCCAAGACGGGGTCGTCTCTGGTTCACGCGTCTTAACGATTTTAAATGACGACACGTTGGCACCGATGCAAAATGTCGGGGCCGCTGGTGAAATTACGACTGGTAAAATCGAATTTAAAAACGTGTCATTTTCATATGATGGCAAGCATGAAGTTTTGAAAAATCTCAGCTTCGTGGCAGAAGCCGGGCAAACAGTCGCTTTGGTTGGCCATACGGGGTCTGGTAAAAGTTCAACAATTAATACTTTAATGCGCTTTTACGACTTCCAAAAAGGCCAAATTTTAATTGATGAGCAAGATATTCGCGACATTAAAATGAGTGATTTGCGCCAACAAATGGGCTTAGTTTTACAAGATCCATTCTTGTTCTACGGGGATATTGCGTCTAATATTCGGATGTATGATCCAGCGATTACTGATGCACAAATTGAGGCCGCGGCTGAATTTGTGCATGCTGATGAATTTATTAATGAATTGCCGCAGCGATATCATGAACCGGTAATTGAAAAGGGCGCGGCGTTTTCAAGTGGGCAACGGCAGCTAATTTCGTTTGCACGGACGATTGTGCGGAATCCTAAGGTTTTGGTCTTGGATGAAGCGACCGCCAATGTCGATACTGAAACTGAGTCGGTGATTCAAAAATCATTGACGAAGATGCGTGAAAATCGGACCACGATTGCGATTGCGCATCGGTTGTCGACCATTAAGGATGCTGATTTGATTTTGGTGTTGGATAAGGGTGAAGTCGTTGAACGCGGGACTCATGATGAGTTGTTAGCGTTGGATGGGCGGTATGCTGATTTGTATAAGATGCAGACTGGGATGCTGGGTTAAGCTTAGTTTTGGATTTGAGCGCTTGTTTTGGGCGCTCTTTTTTTGATTATTTAGCCGTTTCACGGCTAGGGATTTTGGTTTGGTGGGGTCAAGGGCTCCGCATTGGGGCTGTTGAAGGGGGCGACACGAACCAATACGACCAGAATTTTTCGGCCCAAGAGCGTGGGCCAAAAAATGGATCTTAATCGTTTCGCTACCTCGCTTAACCCCCTA
>JAITQG010000069.1 GCA_031289015.1 Lactobacillaceae bacterium | reverse complement strand
CGATATTCAGACCCACAACGGGCATGGCGCAGGGCCGCTTGCGGACCTTTCCTCATATTTGCGCCACCCGTTTCCCACAAATTTATCTTTGCCGGAGAGCCCCAGCCGGCCCAAATTTTGCAACAATGTTGCCGACCCCGTCGGCAACCGGCAGCCACCTCAAACTAACGAAAAAAACGACGAACCCAAAAGTCCGTCGTTTTCAAGCTGTTTATTTGAAATAGTTTAACAACTGCGTCACCGCATTATTGTCAAAAATCACCCGCCCATGCTCAGCCAAAACTTCAGCTGCAACTGGGGTAACCGTCCCATACTCACGCGCAATTGATGTAATATCTAAAATTACATCCTGTGCGAAACTAGGTTCAAATACCAATTCCAAGAAATATTCTTTCTTGTATTCAATCAACTTTGATGCCCCAAATTCTTCTTGCAAAGTATTGGCAAATTGAATCACACCTTCAAAATCAGTGAATTGGAAAATCACTGGGTCACTAGCCGAAACTACTGGCCGCAAATGTGTATCTTCAACCAAGTCATTGACCATGGGTTGCTCAACATTGCGGTGCGCACGTGGTCGAGCTGGTTTCTTTTCGTCACCATCATGACTCAATAGCTGTTCCAACAAACTGTCTGAAACCTCATCATTGGTAGCTTGACTAGCATCACGCGATCCAAGCATTGACTGCATCATATCACTCATCATTTCTGTATCCGTGATATTTTTTGAAATAAACAGCTCCAACCCATTGCGATTAGGCAAAACTTGGAACGTCACAGCTTCATTATTTTCAAAGTCATGCTCCGTGTCTACTTCTTCTAGAATTGAGTAGAAAAACTTTTCAATCTCATCTTGGTTGCCCAATAGATCAATAACTGAAATACTGCGATCGGCTAAATCAGTGTTTGAGACTACCACGCGAATTGTATCATCGTTAATGCGTTCCATTTCCATTTGGACATACCTCCCTCATTCTGTTTACGAACTTTAATTATTAATATTATAGCAATCTATTGGAAAAATAAACAGGGAAAACAGCAACATGTGTGAATTTTCCTGCGTGGCACACCTTTTTTGATTGCCAGCTTGTTTATCCCCTAAATTACTTACAGCAAACCCTTAGCTAAGTAAAAGCAACCCAAAACGCCCGCGTTATCCCCATTTTCAACAGGGACAATGTACTCTGCTAATTCAGGCACTGGTAAATAACCATTCAGTAATTCAGCAAATTTAGCCCGGATTAACGGGAAAATAATTTCGCGATGTGGTACGCCACCACCAAACACAATCTTTTCCGGGCGTAAAATCAGCGTATAATTCACCGCTGCTTGGGCGAGGTAATCAGCTTCAATTTCCCAGGCGATATGCTCATCTGGGAGCTCCTTGGCACTCGTTGACCAACGTTCCTCAATCGCGGGGCCGGCAGCGAGGCCTTCCAAGCAATTGTCATGATGAAATGGGCAACGACCTTGATAGGTATCTTGTGGATGCTTTTTTATGATGATATGGCCGGCTTCGGGATGCCCATCCCCCGCTAACAGCCGCCCATTTGACACGATGCCTGCGCCGATGCCAGTGCCCACGGTTAGATACACCATATTATCGACATCTTTAGCTGCCCCGGTCATAAATTCTGCCCAGCCCGCGCCGTTAACATCCGTCGTCCAATAGTATGGGATATCACGCCACGCTTGGAGCCGGCCTAAGAAATCATAGCCAGCCCAACCAGGTTTTGGCGTATCTAAGACATGCCCATAGGTATTTGAATTTTCGTTAATATCAATCGGTCCAAACGAGGCGACCCCCATTGCGTCAATCTCGTCAAATTGGTCGAAAAAAGCGATGACTTGATCCAATGTTTTTGCGCCATCTAACGTGGAAAATTCAGTGCGTGCAATGATATTGTAATCGTGATCTGCGACGGCTAAAACAAATTTCGTCCCGCCGGCTTCAATGGCTCCTAATAATCCCATGTCTTTTCTCCATGTGTAAAGTTAAAAAAGAGGAAGCGCATTGAAATTTATCTCAATGCCCTTCCTGAGTTTTCGTGTATTTTTTGCGTGCTAAGTCGTGTCAGAGACGGTTACGCCATCAAAGTTACACGTGCTAGCTCAGCTTGACGCACTGAACGTGGTAAGAACCGGCGAATTTCGTCTTCGTTATACCCGACTTGCATTCGCTTATCATCAATCAGCAATGGCCGCTTGATCAAAGCAGGTTGTTTTTGAATCAATTCAATCAATTGACTAATTGAAATGTCTTCAATGTTAATTTTCATATCACGAAACAATTTTGAGCGCGTTGAAATAATCTCTTCTGTGCCATCCTCTGTCATCCGCAAAATTTGCTTGATTTCTTCGCGAGACATTGGTTGCTTAAAGATATTGCGTTCCTCAAAGGAAATTTGATTATCTTCTAACCATGTACGTGCTTTTCGACAAGACGTACAACTTGGTGATGTAAATAATGTGACCATATGCGGCCTCCTTATGTTCTGACACGACTGACTTAACTACAAGTACTATTATATATCTATGATTATGAATTTTTATCTGTGAAACGGTTAAATTTTTAGTTTAATTTAATTTTGCCATAAACAAGGCTCAAATGCCGATACAGCGCCACTTCTACGATTTATAGGTTCTCATGTAATCGTTTTCATACTTTTAAATATTGCAACTATGTAACAAAGTTTATGAGAAACTCCTCATGACAGGAATAAAATGAATATTTTATGAAGCATTCTCCTGATTTCAAGAAAAGTCAGCAACAAAAAAAGAGAGCTGCAAGGCTCTCTTTTAGGTATTAATTTTCTTGGTTTAGGTAAGCTTCGATGTCTGCTGGCGCATCAACTAATTCAACATGAATTAACCCACGCTTCAATTGTAATTCAACATCTTTGGTTAACCGACTAGCAATTTTCTTAGCTAAACGTTGTGACTTCTTCATAATTTGTTTCCTCACTTTTTTCGTTATTTACATTGTAGCATTTTTACAGCATTTGATAACTAATTTGACTGTGCCCATCCCCTTGTTTGTTGATCAGGAGTTGTTGAGGAATGGCCGCCTTCATTTCTGAGACGTGAGAAATCACCCCAACTAACCGGCCAGATTTTTCAACTGTTCTAAGCGCCTCAATAGCTTGTTCTAGCGTTTTAATATCTAATGAGCCAAATCCTTCATCGACAAACAGCGCATCTATACTGACCCCCCCAGCGTGCATTTGGACGACTTCAGCCAAGGATAGGGCAATCGAGAGCGCCGCAATAAATGATTCACCGCCAGAAAGCGTATTGGTCGGCCGTTCTTGTCCACCGGCCGCCATATCGACAATATCGATATCTAAGCCATTGCGATTTTGCCGGCCTGATACAGTGTCGCTTAATTTAAATTGATAGCGGCCTTCTGATAGCTGGCCAATATAATGTTGATTTGCAAATTTCAATACTTCGCGTAAGAAACTGCGCAACACATAGCGTTCTAGGCCAATCTTCTTCGCGTTTTCGCCAGTGACTGCTTTTTCTAACTGCTTAACGGCCTCACCAGCTGTTGACATGTCCTGCATCGTCTTGGCGAGCTTTTGGACGGCGGCTAATTGCCCAACTAAATTGTTTAATTCGGCTTCTTTGGTCGCCACCACCTGGGTCAGCTCAGTATAGCTTTGTTCTTTTTCTTCACGTTGCATTTTTAGCGCATCTAAATCAGGCTTGGCCGTGGCTTGCAAAGCGGTTTCCAATTCAGCGAGGCGGGCTTTGGTTGCCTTGACCTGCTCATCATAAGTGGCAATGTGCTTAGTTAACGTGTCTAATTGCACACCATCCACGACTTTTGCAACAGCGGCTTGCAATTCCGTGATTTCTGCATAACCACCTTGTAAAGCCGCGTCAATGAGTTTAGCGTGGCTTTGCTTTAATTGCGCAGTATTTTGTTCTTGGTCGGTGACTAATTGCTGCTGTTTGGTTTCATAAGTCGTCTGGGCTTGGAGTTGGACTTTTTCATCTTCAGCATATCGTTGCTGTAATGTCTCATATTGCTCAATGAACGTTTGGATCCATTCGAGTTCAGCCGTATATTCAGCTGCTGATTGCAAAACAGGATATTTAGCTTCAATGTCGGCCACGGTTGCTGTGGCTTTATTGTGTTCGGCTTCCTTGACCGCGATGAGCTCTTGTTTACTTTGCAATTGTGGATCCAGCTCAGTTAATTGTGATTCAATTGCTTCTAATTCAGTCTTCGCTAAGTCATGTTGTTCAAGCTGTACATTAATGCCAGCCTTCACGGTATCAACAGCCTGCGCTAATGCCTCGGTTACATAATTAGCGGGAAACTCAATTTCAAGACCGGTTGGCCACGTTTGTTGGAAGGCTTGGTATTGCTTGGCTAAGCTAGCTTCAGCTATTGTCAAACTAGTTGTTTCATCAGCCAATGCTTGCGTTAATTGAAGGTGTTGGTGGTTTGATACCGCCAACGCTGCTTGAATTTGTTGGTGTTTTTCTTCAACGACTTGGACCGCATCCATTTGTTCACGAAGATCTTGTTGATTAACCGTGACGTGGCTATCCACATTTTGCCCAGTGTATACTTCACCACAAATCATACATGGTTCGCCAATTTTTAATTCACTTTGCAAAAAGTCAATCATCAAACTTTGGCGTGCTTCTTGGGCCTTGATAACGGCAAGTTGTGCCGTTGCCAAGGTTTTTTCTTGATTGCTGATTTGCGTAGAGATTTGCGCCAGTTCTTGTTGCTTGCTGGCAAGCGCATTTTGCTGCTTTGTTATGTCCTCAGCTTGGCGCGCCAAATCGTCAAGCCCCTGTTGTTGTTCTAATAAAGCTACTCTGTTGGCGGATGCACCAGCTAGCTGGGTTACCGCAGCTTCAAGTTCAGCCGCTTTGTGTTTCAATTCACCTTGCTGCTTTTGCAACATGGCCAGTTCTGCATTTAAAGTCTGTAATTCATTATTTAACTGGGTTGCTTCATGTTGGGCTTGTTCCTTTTTTTGAACCCTTGGTAATAATTCAACTTTGATTTGTTCGATGCTTTTGCGTCCGGCAGCAACCGGCCCTTCAAAATCAATTAACGCTTGCTGGCGGGCCGTCAAATCACTCTGAGATGTCGCTAATGCTTGTTGAGTGGCCACTTGCTGTTTGGCATCCAAGGCTAGTTGGGCTTGCAGGTCGACTAGTCGTTGGTATTGATCAACTAATTCGCTTTGTTGATTTAACCAGCGGACATGTTGTTGTTGAACACGTTGCTCATCGATGGTCGCCGCTTGATCTTGCAACGTGGCTAACTGGGCTTGCTCATTTTTTTGTTGTGCGAATTGAGCCAAGATTTTTTCAGCTTGACTATATTTTTCAATCGCGAATTGACGTTTTTGGGCAACCGCAGCTAGTTCACTAGTCGCTTGCTCTACGCCAGTCTGTTGCTCGGTCACTATTTCAGCCAACACCGTAATTTTTTCAAAATCCGTTGGCGCCCGTTGCTCCAGTTCAGCATTATCAGGCCAATTAACGGCGGATAGCAAACCATGTAACTGTTGTTGGGTGTCTTGGAGGGCATTACTTTGTTGTTTACTCTGCGCTTTCACCCGTTCAGTAAAGTCAGCAAAGATTTGCGTGCCAAATAAGGTCCGCAAGATTTCCTCTTTTTTATCACTGGCGGCCCCTAAAAATTTTCTAAACTCATTTTGTGGCAAAATAATGATTTGCCTAAATTGTTGGGCATTTAGATGCAACAACTCCACCACAGCATCATTTACTTCGTCTTTTTTGGTGCCTAAAACTTTAATTTCAACATCAGATTCAGCATCGACTTCAACAAATTCTTGGGTCGTCCCTTTTTCAGTCGTATCATCGTCATTGACCGCACCACGGGCTTTTTTGAGCAGTTGGCGTGGTGAGCGCGTAATTTTATACGTATGTCCGTTATGCTCAAACCAAAATGTCACCGTCGTTTTTTCCGTCGTTGGGGCAAATTCACTACGCATCGTTTCAGCTGACCGTTGGCTATCGGCATCCCCAAATAATGCGTAGGTCATCGCGTCAAAAATCGACGTTTTACCCGCCCCAGTTTCACCAGAAATCAAAAACAGCCCGGCTTCAGTAAATTGATTGAAATCCACAGCACTATCAGCGAACGGTCCAAAATAATGTAGCTTAATTTTTAATGGGCGCATGTTAGTTCTCCTTGGCTTTATTAATGGCTGTGAAAATGTCGACCACGATCCCTTGTTGTTCAGCATTAAAGGCTTGTTGAGTCACGTCATGGTAAAAACTAGCCACGATTTCTTCAGGACTAATCTCATCAGCAATAATTTTTTGTTCAGTTTCACTTTGGACACTAGTCGATTGCAGGGTGTAATTGACTTCGATGACATCCCCATAAATCGCATTCAGTTCCCCGCGGGCATTCCGGCTAGAAGGCACATCTTGCACGGCAATACTAAACCAATTCGCACCCCCACGCGCGTATTGTTGGTAAAAATCCGGATCGATCAATTCAGCATACGTCCCCTTCACCACGATTAAATCTTTGTTAATTTTAAGCGGATGCCAAGTTGTTTGCAGCTCATTGGCCGTGATGTCGAGAATATAAACGCCTTTTTCACTCTGCGCTTCTTTCGTATTGAACTTAACGGGCGAACCGGCATATTGCATCGTGTCATTGGGACTGGCTTGCCGCAAATGAATATGGCCTAACGCCACGTAATCAAAGCCATTAAACACTCCAGCTGGCACCCCTTTGAGGCCCCCGACCCGCGAATTAGTTTCTGAAGTAAACTCATAATCTTCATTACCAGTCCCCGTCACATTAAAATGGGTCACCAAAATATGCGCTTTGTTTTGAGCGAATTTGGCCTCCAATTCCGGCACAATTTTGGCCATCACGGCTTCAATGGTTTGATAGTCGAGCGCTTCTTCTGGCTCCATTTGATAATAAGCACGCGCATCGATTGGATCAATAAATGGCAAGAGGAAAATTTGGGCGTCTGACGTTTCGATTGGTTCAAACGCGTTGGCTAAAGTGGTATTGAGATGCAACCCGGTTTGTTCACGCCACTCATGGCCGGCCCCTAACCGTGTGGCACCATCATGATTACCTGACACAGCATAAATCGGCAAGCCATGCGTTAAGTTTAAATCCCGTAACATGCCCTCTAAGGCTTCGACCGCTTCTAACGGGGCAATCGCGCGATCATATAAATCACCCGCGATAATAATGCCGTCGACTTGCTCTGCAATAGCGATGTTCAAAATTTGTTCGTACGCATATTTTTGCTCCGCCAGCAGTGAAAAGGCGCCTAGTTCTTTGCCGATATGCCAATCAGCCGTGTGTAATAATTTCATTGCACCCTCCAAAGTTTTAACGTTTCTTTTATTCTATCAAGATAAATGAAAAGAGACCAAACTAACTTAGTTTAATCTCTTATTTGTTGATTACTTGCTGCTCTGATCCACCGTTTGGATGGCGACGAGCTTTTCTAATAACTCATTCGTTCGCTCTTGTTCCTTGCGTAAGCGTTTGGTTTCCACCAATGTCGCATTATAGCCAAATTGCTCGGTTTCATCTTGGGCCCAAACTGAATTAAGCACTTTCATAAAGAAAAATACCGACCCTGCAATCAGTAACATTGATAGTAACGCCGAGCCAAAATCTGCAAATGGAATGACGTGCCAATTGACTGCATGGCTGTCCGAAAAAACTAACGTGCTAATAAAAGTGATAATCCCCCGCAACAAACGTACAAACTCTTTAACCACGTCGGTGAAGGTATTTCCAACTACAACACCAATTGCAAAGCCCATGACCTTATCGTTGGTTAGAAATTTACGAAAATCTGAAACGGTATGGTTGTTCATCACATCATCAAGTCCATTGGTGATTTGATCTGGTAAGACTTCCTTCATTCGGTGGTGAATTGTTGCCATTTTATTGCCCCTCGCTCATCTGTTTTACTCTTTGAATATTGTAGCATTTTTACCGCCAAATTTTGCGATACATGCATAATAAAAACCTTAGCTCAAAACCAAACACTGGTCTTAAACTAAGGTTTCTTTAAATTATGAATTAGCAGCCGTCAATGTCACGGTGAGATGAATTAAAATTCCTGGTTGCACTTCATAGCTCAACAAGACATAACTCGGCACATCCTCTCCACGATAGAGAATGTATTTGTTTTTCCGACTGATTCCCCAATCGCTGGGTTGTTGAATCAGATTAGCATCGATGCTTGCACCAAAGATTTTCGTCAAAT
>JAITQG010000055.1 GCA_031289015.1 Lactobacillaceae bacterium | reverse complement strand
ATGGCTACGGCACCAAGTTCAGCATATCTTCGCTACCACTTTAACAAAAAAGTGGTAGATAAAGCTCCCGTCAGAACTTCATCTACCATTAACCTTAGTATGTTTACCTCGCTCTTTCCACCACTACGCCAGCAATGCTCCGCCCTTGAACCCACCAACCCAAAACACCAACCTCCAGTCGCTTTAGCTCCTTCCGGTTCTAAAACTTCACCTTTCTACTTCTACTACAAATTACTACATGTTTTTCTGCTTTATCACTTATTTCCAAATTCAAACACAGAATGCTTTAATAAAAAAATTGCTAAACCACCTACTACACAAAATGTTTTTAAGAACATCCGAACTACGTAATAACTCCCGCTTCGTCCACTGCACAACTAATCTGTAGCTGTCACACACAAACAGATTTGAAACATCCAGATGAACTCTGCCCCATTGTTGTGAAATTTGGGCCGGCTGGGGCTCGGAGCGATCAATTTGTGGGAAAAGCAAGGGTGGCCGAATCGGGGGAACTGCCGCCCGACATTCAGGATTTCAACGGGCGTGGCACTGGGCCGCTAGCGGACCATCCCCCCGATTTGCGCCACCCGTTTCCCACAAATTTATCTTTGCCGGAGAGCCCCGGCCGGCCCAAATTTCACAACAATGTTGCCCCAAAAAGGGGCAACCGGCAGTCCACCACACACACCAGAAAACCACCATCAACACCAATTGTAAACGACCCCAAAGAAAAAAGGCCGAGATAAACTCTAGACCCAAAACCTTACTTGTTAAAATAATCAATCAACACTTGCGCACTAAGCCGCCCAGCATATTCCACGAATTCATCATAAGACATCCCAGCCTCACCATTCGCATTATCTGAAACCGCTCGAACCACCGTAAACGGCACATCGAAATGGTGCGCAATTTGAGCCACAGCTGCCCCTTCCATCTCGGCAACCTGTGCCGTTGGAAAATGTTGCTTCAAATTTTGCTTCTTGGCATCTGAATCAATAAATTGATCACCTGACACGATTAACCCTGCAACGACATTGGCTTCTTCATGGATAAAGGCCGCCTTTAAATCTGCTGACAAGTCGGTATCCGTGATAAACCGCGCTGGTTGTTGTGGGATTTGTCCATATTCATAACCAAACGCTTGCGCATCGGCATCGGCATACGCTAATTCAGTCGCAACCACGACATCCCCCACACGCAAACCATCACCTAAAGCCCCAGCTGTACCAGAATTGATCACCGCGTCCACGCCGAAATTAGTAAT
The DNA here is from genome assembly GCA_031289015.1 of Lactobacillaceae bacterium. Taxonomy (GTDB): domain Bacteria; phylum Bacillota; class Bacilli; order Lactobacillales; family Lactobacillaceae; genus Weissella. The sequence continues at coordinate 4,089 of JAITQG010000055.1, read as the reverse complement.
CAAGAGCGTCGTCGTCAATGCTGCAGCAACTTTACCAATCCCACCATTCACGATAACTACATCCGTCTTGCCAATTTTGCCATGATGAAAAATCTTACCAGAAATCCGTGAGACTTTTTGTTCAGTCATGGCTTCTAATAAAGCATCCATCTCGGTTTGTTCTGCATTAATTATGCCGTAACGCATATTTTTCTCCTTTTTCTAAACAAAAAACAAAACTAAAAACGTTAAAATCAAAACTGCTACCAAGCCGAGGATCAGTAAATTCAAGCGGTGTTTTAACCGCATTTGATAGCCCAACGGCGTTAATTTACGTGTCTGCGGGTTCAATTCATACCGGCCTTTTCGGGTCAGGCGATTTTCTTCACGCGTCAACGCCTGTGTATCATCACCACCAGCATACCGCGTCAACCGAGTACGGGTGTCTTCAACGTTAGTCTCAGGTTCGGTAGTTGCTTTTCCCTCAGCTGCCTCAGCCTGCGCCGTGGCCAAACTTTGTGCATCTAAAGCTTCTTGCACCGCGCGTGTAAATGAATTACCGTGCGGTTGAGCTGGCCGAGGCGGTTGCACAAATTCTGATGCAGGATTGCTTGGCTGCTCGTCAATTGTTGGTGCTACCTCCATTGACTCGTCAATATTGGTCTTGGTTAGCTCGTCTTCTTGCCCGAACATATCTTTCAATTTGCCAAACATTTTTTGTGCTCCTCAGCTAACTACTGTAACGTTTTCCAATATAAGTAAGCCACAATCGTCTTACTGTCATTCATTTGCCCAGTTTCAAACAAGGCCGTCGCTTCTTCAAAACTCAAATATTCAATCGCCAATTGTTCATCAGCATCTTGGGGTAATTGAGTCGCAACCGGCGTTAATTCAGTTGCAAGATAAATCGTGATGTACTCATCTGCAAAGCCGACTGATGAATAAAAGCCTGTAATTTTTTCGATCTTACCAGCTTGTAACCGCACTTCTTCGTTTAATTCCCGTTTGATGGCAGCCAATTCATCTACATCGCGCGCATCTAATTTACCCGCTGGAATTTCCATAGTGACTTGGCGAATCGGCGCCCGCCACTGTTTTTCCACAATCATTTTATTGTCGTCAGTCAGTGCCAACACGGCCACGGCGCCACTATGGTGCACAATATCGCGATGAGACGTGCGCCCATCACTGAGCTGTACCGTTTCATCGACCACTTGAATGATCCGGCCGTCATACACAATTTGTTCAGCGACAACCGTTTCTTTAACCTGTTGTTCAAACGCATCAGTCATTTACGCGTCCTCGACTTCCACCAAAGCTGCTTGTGGTCCACGTGAACCTTGAATCACAACAAACTTAACCGTCTCACCAGGTCGCAAATCACGTAGCGCATGATCTTCTAAAGCTGAAAAATGCACAAAGATGTCATCTTCATGTTCGACTTCGATATAACCAAAGCCGTTTTCAGAATTCCAATTTTTAACCGTACCAGTAATCTTTTCCATGTTTATCTCTTTTCATTTATGCGTGCGTTAAAGCACTAACGCGAGTACTAATACCCCAATGGTGGCAACGATTGTAACTAAATCAACAATCCGCCACCAAAGGAACCAAAACTTTTTCGCTTGGAATTTTTGTAGCCAAAAGCCCTGCCAAATTGCCAAAGCCAACCCCACCATAATCACAAAGAACCACAATTCAGGTAGTCCGGTGCGTTGCCAATGTTGAAATGACACTGATCCTATCGTCCACCACATAATTGGCGTCATAATATCGATTGGCCCAATTTTTTTTGGCAGCAAGCGTCTCAAACCCGTTCGTTGTAATAATAAGACGATCAACCACAATGCGACGGTCAGCCCCACTGCAATCGGCCAATTTATTAGCGTAAACATAGTTAACTGCCCCTTTTCAAATCTCTGCTTTCATTATACATGAGTTTAGAAATTGATTGTCTATCTCAGTTAAAATTTGCTACAATAATAAGGATATATACGAAAGTTGGATCTAATCATGGCTAAGCAAAAGAAGTCACGGCTCGCAAAGACCATTCAAGTCTTTGTGGTCTTAATGTTAATTTTATCACTCCTAAGTGCCTTTGTGGTACTAATCCAAGCATTCTTCCTTAACTAATTTACCCAAAGCGTCCATCCCGGCAAAACGCCTGAATGAACGCTTTTTGTATATCCCAAATTAAAATTATAAACGCTGCAATTGACATTTCTACTTTACATTTATTAGTTGCACACGGTATATTATCTAACAGAACGTTAGATTTAACGTCAAGGAAAAATGACGCAAAATCACCCTAGCAGAAATTGATACTGCGGAATAATTAAACTTAAGGAGGAGTTGATTTCATGAATCGCTCTACAAAAATTGTCGCTGCCTTATCAGCAGTCGTTCTCGTTGCCGTCGGTGGGTATCTCGCCACGCAATCAAATAGTTCAACTAAAGAAAAGTTTACGGTGGCCATGGTGACAGATGCCCCTGGTAACATTTCTGACCATTCATTTGGGCAAGCAGCTTGGACAGGCTTGCAAGCTTGGGGTAAGGACCATGACCTCAAAAAGGGCGTGAATGGTTACGATTATTTCATTTCAAAAACCCAAGCGGACTTTACCCCAAACTTTGACCAAGCCGTGGCTTCAAAGTTTTCATTAATCGGGGCGATTGGTTATAACTTACAAGAAGCGGTTGAAAAAGCTGCCAAACAATATCCTAAGACGAAATTTGCCTTGGTCGATTCCGTAGCGGATGCAAAGTACAAAAACATCCAATCATTGATGTTTAACTCAGAACAATCTTCATACTTGACTGGTGTGGCCGCAGCAACGAAAGCCAAAGCATTAGGCGATACTAAGGTTGGTTTCCTTGGTGGCATGAAGGGGCCTGTTGTAGGGCGCTTCGAGTACGGTTTCCGCGAGGGTGTTGCATCTGTTGATAAGAAAATCAAAGTTGAAGCAGTCTATGCCGGTTCATATGCCGATCCAGCTAAGGGCCAATTAATTGCCAACACCATGATCGCAGAAGGCATCCACATCATCAACCACGTGTCTGGTGGCACTGGTAACGGGGCATTTACAGCAGTTAAGCAACATGATGAAACGTTGGCAAGTGGTTCTAAAGCCAAGGTTTGGATGATTGGTGTTGATATCGATCAAGCTCCCCAGGGCGCATACACGACTAAGGATGATAAGAAAGATAATTTCACTTTGACCTCATCTTTGACGAATGTCGGCCGTGGGTTGGAGCTTTCAGCTAATGCCGCTATGCAAGACAAGTTCCAAGGTGGCAAGGTGACTTATTATGGTTTGAAGGAAGGTGGCGTTTCTGTCCCTACTGACAACTTGAATGGTCCTGAAAAAGCTGCTGTTGAAAAAGCTAAGAAGGGTATTGAGACTGGGGCAATTAAGTTGAACTATAAAAATCAATATGCTAACTAAACTAATCAACCCCGTCGACGCGTTTTGCGTTGGCGGGGTTTTCTTATGGTTCTTGTTTGGTTTTCTTTGCCCTTTCAGGGCAAGGGATTTTGGTTTCTGGGGGAAGGGGCTCCGCATTGCTAGCGTAGAAGGGGGCGACACGGTCCCACTAGTCTAAGGGATTCGGCCTTGCGCAAGCGCAAAACCAACTCCCTAAGACCGCGTTGGTGCCGCTACCTCGCTTAATTCCCCTACTACGCCAGCAATGCTCCGCCCCTTCCCCCAGAAATCAAAATCCCAACCTTCAGTCGCTCTAGCTCCTTACGGTTTCTAAAGCTTCAATTTTCTACGTTTACAACTAGCCTTTATAACATCAGCAATTCTTTATAACTGACCTACATCAATATTAATGCTGTTTTGTTATAGCATATTAATTTGGCAAAACTGCTGAAAGTAATGTCGAAGATTTCCCAATCATCCAAAACCCTCCAAAAAATTAGTGGCAGAAGTAGCCGACTGAAGTTTTAATAACCGGAAGAAGCTAAAGCGACTGGAGATTGGTGTTTGGGCTTGTTGGTGGAAATGGCGGAGCGTTGCTGTCATAGTAGTGGAATCAGCGAGGTAGGAGCACTAGCGCGGTCTTAGGGAGTTGGTTTCGTGCTTGCACGGAGCCGAATCCCTTAGA
>JAITQG010000037.1 GCA_031289015.1 Lactobacillaceae bacterium | reverse complement strand
CTAAAATGGCTACGGCACCAAGTTCAGCATATCTTCGCTACCACTTTAACAAAAAAGTGGTAGATAAAGCTCCCGTCAGAACTTCATCTACCATTAACCTTAGTATGTTTACCTCGCTTGATCCCACTACAACAGCAGCAACGCTCCGCCATTCCCAAGCCCAAACCAAACCCCAACTTCCAGTCGCTTTAGCTCCTTCCAGTTATGAAAACCTCACCATCCATTTCTAACCTTATTTAATCAAGTGATCGTACAACTAAATAAAATCTAACTAAATTAAGAAGTAGTAAAACTGAAGCTCTAGGGCTGGGAAGGAGCTAAAGCGACTGGAAGCCGGTATTTTAGTTGGTGGGTTAAATGACGGAACTTTGCTGGCATAGTAGTGGAAAGAGCGAGGTAGCGGCACCAACGCGGTCTTAGGGAGTTGGTTTTGCGCTTGCGCAAGGCCGAATCCCTTAGACTAGTGGGACCGTGTCGCCCACTTCTATGCTAGCAAAGCGGAGTCATTTAACCCACCAACCAAAATACCTAGCCGTGAAACGGCTAAGCCCCCCCACTACCGAACAACCCCAGCAAATGGTATCCTTAAATCACAACAAAAACCCGGAGGCAAAAAAATGAAATTTATTTCATGGAACATCGACAGCATCAATGCCGCCGTCGAACACAAATCCGAACGTGGTGAAATGACCTGGGCCACGCTCCAAGCAATCGCCGCTGCAAAACCAGCAGTCCTAGCAATCCAAGAAACCAAATTAAAACCAGCCGGCCTAACCAAAAAACAAGCCGCAACCTTTGACGACTTGTTCCCCGGCTATTATCGCTACTTGAATTACTCCACTGAACGAATGGGCTATTCCGGCACGATGATGTTGTCACAAACTGAACCCATCAGCGTGGAAACCCCAATCATCGGCGCGCCCGGCACGATGGACACAGAAGGCCGGATCATCACGCTAGAATTTGCTGACTATTATGTCACAACTGTCTACACACCAAATTCTGGCCGTGATCTCGATCGTTTAGCCGACCGAGAAGCATGGGATGTCGCTTTTAGCACCTACCTACAAGCCTTGGATGCAAAAAAGCCAGTCATTGTGAGTGGTGATTTTAACGTGGCGCACCAAGAAATCGACCTCAAAAATCCCAAGTCCAATCATCGCTCTGCCGGCTTTACCGATGAAGAACGCGCAAAGTTCACGGATTTGTTGGAAGCGGGCTTCACGGATATTTTCCGGACCCTGAATCCAGCGGCAACCGATGTCTATACTTGGTGGGCCCAGATTGTTAAGACTTCAAAAATCAACAATAGCGGGTGGCGGATTGATTATTACCTAGCATCAGACCGGTTGACCCCACAAATTACTGATTTTGCCGTCATCGATACCGGGGCACGGCAAGACCACGCGCCAATTTCAATTGAATTAAGCTAAAGCACTCGGTAACGGGTGCTTTTTTGCGGGCAAAAACTAACAAACACTACCAGAAAACGGACGTTGCTCATAGAGACACAATTTGTTAGTGGATTGGTAACACACTTTTAGCCCGGTATTTCACAATGTGTTGTCATAATGACAATAGATAAATAAAATTCTGCGCGATGTCTGATATATCGGCATTTGCGCGGTGCAAAGGAAGGTCTAGATGATGCCGCGACGCCTCAAAAAGTTTGCATGCATATTTAATATTATCTCCGTATTAGCACTCTGCTCAACAGGGTTTATTAATGCGGCTTTTGTCGTTATTTCAGCACCAACTGTATCTGCGGCCATCGAAGCTTTGGCACCAGATATCACGCACAGCCCAGTCGGCGGTACCTTTTCAATGGGTGCGCCACTACGATTGATTGTCCAAGCACAAAGTGTCGATGATGGCTATTTGACATACCAATGGCAAATATACAACGATACGACTGACACATTTGAAGACATTACTGGCAATCCAACAGCCATCCAAGCAACCTTCTTAGGCAGTACGGAAAATGCCGTTGGCGAGTATCAATATCGGTGTGTTGTCACCAATAATCAAGCAGATACCACTCAGTCAGTTGCGTCTGGGACTGCCAATGTTAAGCTGATTAATAAAGTATATGGCAATGCGAGCAGCCCGCAGTTCACGCAAATTTCAAGTGAATTGAAAAATGGTAATTTTGAACAAGGGGCTAGTAACAACGATACATACATGGGCCAAGCGGGTTCAAATGTGAATCCATTTTGGAACAGTACGCACTTTGGTAAAATTATTGAATGTTCAACTACTCAAACATATGGGGTCCTTGGCTATACTGGCCACATTACTGAATTGTCGGCGTATGTAAAAAGTTCGATTTATCAAGACGTTGCAACAATTCCCGGGCGAAACTACGAGTGGCAGATTGAACATCATGTCCGAAATGATACTGACCCAGGCTATGAAGTGGTTGCCGTCATTATTGGGAAGAGTGGCGAAAATATTGCTGACAATGAGTTTGCGTATGGCAAAGATGGCGATGGGACTTACGGATTTGATGCAAACGGTAAGAACACAGCAACAATCAAAGCAACGTCAAACACGGTTAACTCAATTTTCCCTAAAATCGTGACGCAATTGGTTGATAACTTGAAGGCCCAAGATGCCAATATGAATGATGTGAAAAAGTTTGCCTACAAGCAAAGTACTGATGCAACACTGGCTGCACCGGCTGATGAAGATAACTTGCAGTATGGTAATAAAGCATACAGTGTTGATTATGCAGGCGAAAAATACTACGTGTACGTGGATGTTGATATTCAAGAACCAGGCGTTAAAGAAACTGCTGTGTGGTCAGATGGTCACACAGGAAAAGGCAGTTATTCAGTTCCTGAAGGTCAAGGGAATACCGTGTTCGCCTTTGCTAATATCCGCAGTAATGGGGATGCATCAGGCAATCTTTTGGACAATATTTCATTTAAAGCTTCCGACGAAATTTCGGTTGATGCTAAAACTGATTGGTCTGGTAACAAGCAAATCAAAGTCGATACTAATCCGGGTTATGCGTACGGGCTTGCTGAAGTTCGGGACTCATCAGTTTTTGGGGTTGGGGACACAATTCTCAACCAAACGACCTTTAACGAGGGCGATGCAGCACGGAAGCCAGCCAATAACACGAATGTAGATGATCCAACTTATCAAACGCTAGGCGATGGCACGTGGTTTTATCCAGATGCCACTGGTGACTTAGTCTTTACTGGCTTGAGTGCTGGTAAGACGTACCGGGTCGTTTCAGTCCCAGTCGGCGTAATCAGTAAGGCGTTTGGCACCAATGTTTCGCCGACGCTCGTTTTAGACGATAATAATTATAAAGATTTATCAGTTCCGATTGGTACGACTTCAGAAGCTACCCAGCTCGGAACCATTCAAACAGCCGTTTATAAAAATTCAGCTGATACATATCAAGGGAAAATTCAAGCCTTGAAACTAGATACCAATAATCAATACGCAATCTTAAAGCAAAATGCGGAGGGAGATTGGGATACTGACAATCCGGTGACGACTTGGGCAACGCCTGACATGTTGACCCACGCGCTCATCTTTGACGGCTTAGACTTGTCGACCGCGGCAACCAGCCAGTATCGCTTGGTGACACGGCCTACAAAATACGTCGAACTCAGCTATGCCGATCAAGTCGCCAGTGGGATGACGATAACCTTCCCAACGCTTGCGACAAAGTACACATGGAAGTTGGGCGTTGATCAAGCCCAACGAGTCCGCGTCAATGCGACAACTGACCGTTTGACGGTAAATTTGGGCGGATATGAATTAGCGCCAGGAACTAACTTGTCAATCTATGATCAAATTACCGGTGAACGCCTTGGCCAATTTAGTGCGAATGGTTCGACCTATACTTTGGATTTGACGGGCGCTAATTTAGACAAGGATGTCTTAATTGGGCTGGAATGCGGCAGCACGGTCGTTTTGGCCGATATGACTGCATATGCGCAAACGGACACTGAATTTGATATTGATTACGTCAATGAAATCATCGGGGATGCAACCAATAATTATCACATTTCAGGTAGTGATGATTATCGTTTTAACGACGAAGCGGCCTATCACACTGGCTTAAACACCATGGGGGCCTCGGTGACATTCCATTTGAATGCACCAGCGACGGCCGATAATCGTAAGTTATCGTATACTAAGCACTTTGACCATACCAAGGATATTGGCGTGACCAAGGTGATTGAATTCCCAAATCGACCAGCAGCGCCAACGATTGGGGTGACAAGTACCAATGCGTTGCTTGATTATACTGATGAAACCATTACCAATACGCTGACTGCAGCTGTACTATATGAGATTAATAGTGACACAGTGCTTGCGGGGCAAACAACTTCGGCCTTTGCTGGCTTTGATTGGGATGGTACCAATGATAAAGAACTGATTTTCCAAAGGTTAGCAAGTCAACCCGATGCACAATTTGCTTCTGAATTGTCTAGTGATACGCTGGTGAAGCGCCCACACGAACCTACAATTGGTTCAGTGACCAAGGTAGGTAACGATTTGAACTTGACTGGGGTAACACCTGCCAATGGGCCATTAGAACGCACGACCGATGGTACGGATTGGACAGTCCAAGCGATTAGTTCAGGTGCGCTGACGTTCCCTGATTTTGATGAGAATAATACGAATCAATTGCGGGTGGCGGCGACATTGAATACTCCACATAGTAATGCCGTGAACGTCAAAAACACGGAAGTTGGCGTCAACGATATTCATTTAACGATGACTTATGGTTTGCCAGATACGTTAGCTGGCGATCAACAAATGCATTTCACGAATACGAATGCTAACCCGATTGTGTTATCTAGCTTAGCCATGGCACCAAAAGACCCAGAAGTTGCCGAGTTATTTGCAATCACGCCAGCTTTAACCAACTCAGTTCAAATCTTGAGTGGTGATACAAATTCAACATATGGTATCGAACTGAATGCAGCTGGGTTGAACAGTGACGCGGGTACGCATGAAGATCAGGTTGATTTTAATTATAAGGATAACAACAATGTACTTTATACCGGTGATTTGAATGTGTCGCTCTTGGTTTCTAAAGACACGTGGAGTACACCGGTCTTGCCAGATAAAATCAGTCAGGTTGAGGCCACAACTGATGGTAATTTGGTAACCGATACGACGTTACAATTAACGATTGCTGATTATGCAGCTACGTCTAATTTGCAATACCGGGTGGGGACGAGCGGACCATGGACGACCGCGACTGGCGCTGTCATTGCGTTGACCGGGTTGGAACCAGCGAGTGCGGTGACCTTGCAGGTGCGTAGTGCGGCCGATGACAATCATATTGCTTCATCCATTGCGCAAACAACCTACTATACGCGTTACGCTACACCGACGGCTGCTGATTTGCAGATTGCCTATGAAGCCGAAGTTTACCAAGTCGGAAGCGCTGATGATGGCAATTACACGGTTAAAATCAATGATACTGAAGCTGATTTAGCCGGTTATCTAACCGATTTGCTTGATGCAGATGGGGCGAGCTTCAAGCTTCAACACAATGCATCAGAAACCACAGCTAGTGAAACGTCAATTCCAGCTTCTGAATGGTATACACCAGCTACCTTGACGCGACCAAACGCACCATCAAGGCCAGGTGTGAAAATCCAAAAAGAACATGTCTTCAAGCAAGAAATTGGTGGCCATGATGGAACCATTTCAACTGATGGCATGGATACGCTAGATTGTGCCTATAGTACTGGTAGTTTTGGTCAATTCCCAAGCGCGCCGGTAATCTATGGCTTAACGTCTGGAATCTATAAGATCCGGACGGTGGCCAATGAAAATCAACACCGCTTTGCATCGCGTATCCTAGATGACATCGAAGTCTATGCTCAACAATATCGTGTCAATGTGACGGTTGGCTTCGTTAATGAAGACGGTAATCTTGATACGCGTTCGCCAGGGGATGAATTCCATCTGCCTGGGGATGGCTGGACAAATGTCAGCCATGTCTATCAAAAGGACTTTAATATCGCTAGTGGCCACAATACGGCAGATGTTTCGCCAACGTTGGATAATCATCGCCTCGCCCACTTGGCTAAGGTCGATCCAGCTAGTGACACGATTCCAGTGCCAGCTAATGTCCAATATGGTGCGTTGCTAGCCTACACGGGTGCGGATGGAATTGTCAATTACACGGCCGATTTCAGCCATAATGTGCAATACACGATTACGATTCCAGAAAAGATGTCCACTGATGCAACCACGGTGTTGGCCGATTATAACTTACGGGCACAATTGGATTGGTTTACTGAAAACAATCAGTATCTAAAGATTACCGCCCCAGAAACGGTTGAAGCGACCCAAGCCATTGCCAGTGGAGAAACGGTGAATTTTGATACTAGTAAAATCTTTAGTGAAGTCGTGGGTGGTGGTAGCAATGAAGTGCATTTGTATGATGATCCATTTGAACAAGTGGTCAAAATGTCAATGAGTAAGCCAACGCCGGGTGATTTCACAGATTTGTCAAAGCCGCATTTTGCCGACCCATTTACCGGCACAATGAACTTTGAGGTCAGTGTTGAAAACCAGGATTGAGCGCGGTTGCATCCGTTTTGATGGACGTTGCTCATAGAGGCACAAAACTTTCTGTTGGTGGTTATACATTTCCACGTTGTTGTTCACACCAACAAGCGACAATATACTTAAGCGATATTTTATTTAACGCATAAATAATAGTTAAGGACACAGTAAAAATGGCAGATAACAAAGTAGAACCAAAAAAGAAGAAAAAGATTAAATGGTGGCACGGCCTACTCGCTTTGCTAATTATCGCTGGGTTGATTGGTGGCTACCTGTATACGCATCCAAATGTGCGTGAACAAGTTGCCAATGCCTTGAATTTGGATCCCAATCAAGGTGCTAAAAAAGATTCGAGTACGACTACGAAAAAGAAGGGGATTCAAATCCCTGGTTATCCTGAAATCACCATGGCTGCCAATGACACAACCATGCGCGTGGCCTTGACGAACCCTAAGGATAATCCTTGTTACTTCACCTTTACATTTAAGTTAAAGAGTAGCGGGGAGGTTTTGTATAAGAGCCAAGACGTTGCCCCAGGTAAGACAATCAACGAAGAGACCTTGAAGCGTGGGCTCGAGGCTGGGACATACCCAGCGGTGATCGAGATTCGCACCAAGGCACTCAAGGCGCCCCATGCAGAAATGAATGGCGCCAACGTTGAGACGCAACTGGTTGTGAAGTAGGCAAGTTGATAAGCAAGCAAAAAAAGGAGGAAAGATTATGAAATATGCAAGTAAAATTTTATTGGGCGTAATTAGTTGCGCTACTTTGGCCTCGCTCGGACAAACCGGCGTGGTCGTAGCGGACACTTGGACCGGTTCAGAAAACGCTGGCACGATGACTGGTTCTTGGACTGAGGGGGATGGTAATACAGTTGTTGAATATACCATCGAACCATCATATTCGATTCAGATTCCAGACACGATTACGTTGACGGATGAAAATGAAACAACAACGACAGGGGAAGGAGTTGTGACCCTCTCAGCTAACCCGTTGTTGCCCTATGCAGAACGGTATATCCATATTGGTTTGATTTCAAGTCCCACTGATCATAGTGGAGCTAATAACGCTTGGCAATTGACCAACACGAACGATACAACTGGTGTGGCTTACAAGTTGGGTAAAGATAAAAATACGGATACCTACTCAAAAGAATTTCCAGAGAAAATCGAATTCACGGCCGATGGTCAAACGGATAGTACGCAAACAGCTAATTTGTTCGCTACATTGACTGGCTCAAAGAATGGCTTCAAGTATGCGGCTACATATACAGATACAGTGACATTCACAATTACGACTGATGATATACCTTCAGGTGGATAATAGTAAAAGCTAGGTTAAATACATACAAGGAGAACGAACTTATGAAGAAAGAATTAGTACTCGCAGCTGCCGTGGTCGCTGCGTTGGGCACTACGCCAATGGGACTTGTGGCAGCAGATACATATACATTTTCAGATGGATCTGGAACATGGAGCGGAGATGGGGCAACTGAGGTTAGCACCACGATTGCATCGACATATGAAGTAACCATTCCAGAAACGTTGACATTGCCACAAACTGCAACCTTCACAGAGGAGGAAGACAATGTCACAGTTACTTCTGGGGCCCAAATTCCAGCAGATCAGTCGATTTTGGTTAAGTTAACTGGTGGTGGAGCTGGGGATCAAACCTTTACTGCTGAATATGAAGGTGCAACAGATGACGATATTAACTATCTGGTTAAATTGAATTCTGATGCGCCAATTGCTAACACTAGCTCTGATGCTACCAATCAAGTCATCAAAGTCACTGCATCTCAAGCGCATGATTCTGGTGCTACTGGCGCAATCAATGTTGGTTTTAGTGATACACCTGACTTTAAGTACAGTGGTAAATATTCACAAAACGTGGCCTTTACAGTATCTGTAGTTGATACAGATGGATAATATAATAGCCAGCAAAGGAGGCTGACGATTATGCAAAAATAATTAATTTTAATTTCGGCGGCGATCCTTTTATTTGGCGTAATTGGTAGTGGGGTTGCTGTCTATGGTAAAACCACCGTAAGTAAGACTTGGCAGGGCACAACTGGTACATCCGGCACGTGGTCACCCGATGCAGACGGCACGCTAGTCAGCGCGGAGATTGATGCGAGTTATTTTGTCACCATTCCCGCGGCCTTGGATTTGCCAGCTGAAGAAGCTGACTATCCAGCTTATACTGAAGAAGCTGACAACGTGGCAATCCTTGCAGGCGCCCATGTGGCTGAGGATAAGCTAGTTAAGGTGGCATTGACCCCTGATCAAACTTTTGCAGTGTCCCATGACGGAACGGCGACTGAAAATGTGGCGTATAAAGTTAAGATTTCAGACAATGAACCGATTGCCAATTCAAATATTGCCGACACCAGCCAAGTGCTTCAAGCTACTGCAGCCTAAGCACATGCCGGTGTCACGAGTGAAGTCAATGTTGGTTTTGATACCGAACCAGACTTTACTTATCATGGCACATATACTCAAAACGTCCTCTTCACAGTTGGTTTAGTTCAAAACGGACCGGACACTGATGAATAATCAAAATTGTAACAAGTAATGAAAGGAGTAAGCCTAATGAAAAAACAATTAATTTTAGCGTCGACAGCCTTGTTGGTGTTTGGCGTACTTGGCTCGGTTACAACAGTCAATGCACAAGCAACTACCTACAAAACATGGTCGGGGACAGATTCGTCATCTGGATCATGGACACCAGACGCTGAGGGAACCTTGGTAACAGCAACAATCGGTGCGAGCTATTTCGTAACGATTCCAGCGGCCTTGGATTTGCCAATTAACGATGATGCACAAGCCTACCCAGACTATACGACCGATGAAAATAACGTGCGGGTGCTAGCAGGTGCCCATGTGGCTGAAGACCAACAAGTTGTCGTCCGCTTGACAGCGGGGCAAACATTTAAAGTTACGCATCAAGGGACACAAGCTGAACAGGTACCATACAATGTAAAAATTGCTGATCACACCCCGATTGCTAATTCAAATGATGCAGGAACCCGCACTGTGCTTGTAGCCCCTGCCGCTGACGCCCATGAAGGAGTTGCAAGTAAGATCAACGTTGGCTTTGAGACTGCGCCAGATTTCATATACCATGGGACATATGCTCAAAACGTTAACTTCACAGTGCAAGTGGAACCGATAGTGAGCTAATAAAAAGGAGCTAGCATGAACACTAAACGACTGATAAGCATCGGTACGTTGAGCTTGTTCACAATAGTAGCACCGTTGATGATTGCCGAGCCGATGTTCGCTGATACCTATACGGTGACGAGTGACCAGGCCGCACAAGCCGAAAACAATAACTCTGATTCGTTGACGACAGTCGTGACCGCAACGGTTGTGCCTAAAACACCGGCAATTGTTATTCCGACTGATGACGACGATGATCCAACAACGCCGCCTTCAAACAACAATATCATCATCAATACCCCAACAACGCCCCCAACAACACCTACAGCTAGCAGTTCGAGTTCTGCGGGCACGGGACAGTTGATTGCGGGTAGCCAAGAAAACAACGATGACAAGCGGACATCCGCGGCCCAAATGCAAGAGGACCAAGATGCCGTTTGGCCATGGTTGCTAGCCGGCCTTGTCGCCGCGGCCTTGGCTGGCTTGATTCCATTTATCTGGCGCAATAAGCACTGGATTAAGGAAATGACGGCCGATGAGGATAATGTGATGCATTACTGGGCAAATGGTGATACGCCATTGGGTTACTATGACAAGTACTTCGATGTTAAAATCGCTGACTTTGAACAACACAAGCATGCCCATTTGATGGAATACATCTTAGAAACGCAACCGGATTTCAAGGTTGGTGATACATTTGCCTTAAATGGTTTCTTGATTACTGCATATGCCGATGAGACAAGTCATGACTTTAAGCATTTTGAGATTGTCCGGGAACCCACGCAATAAACGAAAATAGTAGCGGTTGAGTAATTGACCGCTTTTTTCGTGCAATCAATGCTAAAATGATAAAAAGCAAATAATTCTAATGGAGAAATATTAAAATGGCAGAAGTTGAAAGTTTCACCCTCGATCACACCAAAGTTAAGGCCCCATACGTGCGCTTAATTGAAGAACAAGCTGGGCAAAATGGTGGCACAATCGCCAATTATGACTTGCGCTTCTTGCAACCCAATCAACAAGAAATGCCAACTGGGGCAATCCACACGTTGGAGCATTTGTTGGCCGCTAATTTACGCGACCGCTTGGATGGCTTGATTGATATCTCACCATTTGGCTGCCGGACGGGCTTCCATTTGATTTCTTGGTATACGTACACACCAGCTGAAGTCGCAGTGGCTTTGCGAGATACGTTGGCATTGATTGTCGATGATTTGGAGTGGGCAGATGTCCCCGCAACGACAGCGGTTGAGTGTGGTAATTATCGTGACCATTCATTATGGGGTGCCAAAGAATGGGCTAAGCAAGTCCTTGAACAAGGGATTTCAGTGAATGCGTTTGAACGTGAGATTGTTTAATTAATGAAATTTGGCCGGTGACGATAGTTGCGGGCCTTTTTATTTTGCCCAGGTTACTTGTTTGATTTAGCAACTAAACAAGTGGTTGCGACCTATAATGGCTATACTGATACGTTGCCTGGCCGTGTGTTTAGTATGGTTAATTTGCCAAATAATCGCATCGGAGTTGGGATGATGGATGCTGACGGGGCCCACATGTTAATCTATGACTTGAAAAAGAATAGTGCAAATGGCGGGAAGTTAGTGGATAATGTACTAGTCGTCCCTGGCCAATTAAATGCTGGTGCTGTGATTTGGTTTACAGCTAATCGTGGCGCGCAAATCATTGCACCGATGGTTAATTCGCAGACCGGCACAATCTGGGTCTTTGATCGACCAGGTGGGTGGCGATAGTAATTCTAAGTAACAAGAAAGCCAATTTAGCATTAGATTTTTGAGTATATTAGGTAGAGGCCTTCGCTTCTGCCTTTTTTATAAGCACAGTTAAAATGATTTTAAAAATCACGTTTTCGGCTAAATATGTCTATAAAATGATTTTGAAAATCGTTTCGCTTACAAATAGTGCTGAAAACAGGAAATCCAAGAATTGCCGCAAACTATGGTACATAGGCTTTTGGTGGATTTGTTAGGATAAAAAGAAGAAAATAAGTTGCAAGTGTGCTGATTTTGTGTAGATGATATTCATGTAATCAAATCTATACGCGAAAGCAGGAAAGTATCTCATGAAAAAAATCTCACAACAAGTTGGCGTGGTCATGGTATTAATCACCATGATCCTAGGCTGCTTTGGTTTAAATGGGCATGCTGCAAATCATAATCTAACAAAATACATAACAAAACAAGCTGATCCAGCATGGTCTGTCCAAGCTGCCAATGGCCTATTGTATACGGCGAACGCAGGTGAAAATTCAGGCAATGTGTCAGTTATCAATTTGAAAACTCAAAAATTAATCAAGGTGATTAACTTAGGCAACGATGTAAAACATAATAATCTGACTGATGTCCACTATTGCTTGGCGGATGGACAATATGTTTACGCCATTACCGCGATGCACGGGCGGGTTTATGTCATTAATACCAAGACGAATCAAGTTGTTAAGCAAATTAAAACGGTTGGCAATGACATTAATTACGACAGTGCCAATATTGATTTGAGTCGCCACCATATGTACATTGGCCGTGAAGACAACAAAATTGACGTCTTAAACACGCAGACCCAAAAATTTGAAGCGCCTATTTCAACGGCTAGTCTCTTACAAGGGACGGGGATGGATCGCGGCGAAGTCCAAGCTTTGGAAGTTGCTGGTCACACACTTTATTTTGGTATCCTAGTAAGTTCGACTTCACAATACGGCTTTACTTCATGTATTGTGGGTGAATACAATCTATATACGCATCACCTACAACGTTATCTCTTCCCAGGTGTTGCCGGTGAAACTAAGCCCACACCAACCTTAGTATCAGCTCAAGGGATTGAAGGTTTGGCTGTCGTAGAAGATCAACAAGGTAATCCATTTTTGTATGTCACAAGTAATATTGCCCAAGGTGAGCTGGATATCTTTGATTTAACTAGCAAGCACGTGGTCGCTACATATAACAATTTCAAAAAGACGCTACCAGGTCGGGTGTTTGGCATGGTAAACTTGCCCAACAATCGGGTCGGCGTTGGTGAAATGGACAGTGACGGCGCACATATGTTGACCTTTGATGCAACCAAGAACAGTGGCAAGGGTGGCAAGTTAGTCAGCAATGTTGTCGTGATTCCAGGCCGGGCCAATGCAGGCTGTGTAACATGGTTTTTGGCGAACGGCGGCAGTCAAATTGTGGCGCCAGATTTGAACTCTAGCGACGGTAATATCTGGGTCTTTGATCGCCCATCAAGTTAATAATGGATAAAAATCACCCTAGACGTGCGATGTGTCTAGGGTGATTTTTTGCTATTGCAAGGTATTTTTTATTCAACACCACATGTATGAACATGTTTGCTATAATGGATGGATAGTCGTTGAGAATGAGCGGCTGAAAGGGGGTGAACTCCTTGGAAATTATATCAATATTGCAACAGCTTGTATGGGTTATTATTACTGTACAAGTCGCATTCTTGTTGCATAAGTGGTTTAGCAATCGTTAAATCACATGTGCCTCGTCCTGCCAGACGGGGTTTTTTTCATCAAAAAAAGCTCATGCCTGCCAGCGATGAGCTTGAAAGGAAACGAACTCCCTTTTAGAAATCATATCAATACAATCATTGTACCACGTTTTGATGGCATGTGAAAATTGAACGGATAAAAAAATTCCACTAGCTGGCACTAACGGAATTTAAAAGGGGTGAACTCCCAGTATTATTTTTCTAATAAACTAAGAATAACATGTATATCAACAAAAACAAAAATATTTTGCTGTGATTTATAGCCCAACAGGGAATCGAACCCTGGATTCCGCGCTGAGAACGCGACGTCTTAACCACTTGACCACTGGGCCAGGCTATTTGTTGTTTTGCTTAAACAACAATAACTAAATATACATGATAATCCATGCATCGTCAACACTTAAACTTGTTTTAAAATCGATAATCCATCACAGCCAAGCGTTGTTCAGCGCCATTTTGGTAGTGAAAAAATATCGCATGAAAGGCAACGCGAAAGAAACAAAGCCAACTGAACTTGAGACGATTAAACCATCTTTGATGAGGTTAATGCGCATTTGATTGACCGCATTTTTATTCTTTGTGCCATCGCTGTTGGGCATGGAGTCAACAATGTGGCTTATCGGAACATGTTGCAAATCAGCACCCGCATAGTTTGCCATCGCCAATAAAAACTCTAGCTTCTTGGGTGTCAAATCATCATATAGATCATCATAAACATTTTGAATGATGGATTGGCGAGTTTGGCTGATGATGGTCTCGATGTCTAGTTGTTTGAGTGGCTTATCAGCTAACGGCCATGCGTAATAACCAATCAGTTGAAAGGCGTATGAATAACCCATCGACACGGCAGCAAAAGTTTGTGCAGTTGGCAAATCGAGTTTCTTGCCCGTTTCGGCAAAAACTTTTAGGTATTCATCGGCGATTACATCAGCTTGGAAGGGCTTCATCGTAATTCGTTGAGCCCGTCGCAAAAACGTTAAACTTTCATCTCGAATCATCCGTTGAATACCCTCGGGAACCCCGGTCATCGCCAACATAACATTATATCCTTCAGCTAATAAAGTGTTGTAGGTTGCACCAAACAAGCGAATATTTTCAGAATTGCCTTGTACTTCGTCGATTGCAAAAACAACTAATTTTTTCTTGCCAATGATTTCTAAGGCTGCTCGCAATCGGCCGTCAAAAGAAACTGGATCATAGATGTATTCTTTGGCAGTTAAACCCACGCCCAGCACAGAAATCGATGAAGTCACGTCAGCACCGCGCGAAATTTGTTTGTAAGCCTGATCTAAAATCATATCCAGCATCGCATCTGCATTTTGCACGCGAATACTGACGACTTTCTTTGGCAAAGCTTCGATAAAGCGGTTAAGCAAGGTAGTCTTGCCAGAACCTCGCACACCGTCAATTAGGGCGGCACGATAAGGACTGTTTTCGTTAGCCACGGCATCGGTTAAATACTGGAGTGTTTCGCCTTGGTCAATGTAAATTGATGGAATCTTTGAAAATGATGGATTGAATAAATTCTTTTTTGCCATGACGACCTCCTGTATACACTTTTTCAGCACCGTATACACTATTATACACTTTTTGGTTCGTGTATACACTATTATACACTTGCTGGTCTCTGTATACACTATTATACACTCGAGGGTCGTCGGCTTAGGGTAAGGGTGCGAGATGGTATAATGAAGCTATGTAATTAAGGAGATGAGGGCGATGGCATTTAAATTATTCTTAGTACGACATGGACAAACGATTTTCAATAAGTATGAACGCATGCAAGGCTGGTCGGATGCGCCGTTGACGGAAGCGGGGATCGCGGATGGCTATGCAGCTGGGGAACGCTTGGCGAATGTAAAATTTGATGCTGCGTTTTCATCTGATTTATCACGTGCGATTCATACCGCTGAATTTATTTTGGCAGAGAATAAACAACAAACCGGCTTAGTGGCACCGACGCAGCTCAAGCAATTCCGCGAACAATTTTTCGGATACTTTGAAGGGTTGAATTCAGGTCGGGCAACCAAACATATTGCTCAGGCAGTCAATGTTGAGGGTGTTGAAACTTATTCAGAATTGATGGAGGTTTTGTCTCAAGATAAAGTGATGGACGCCATGAAATTAGCGGACCCAACTCATGATGCCGAAGACGCCAATGAGTTTTGGACGCGTTTGGGCCAGGGCTTCAAAATCATTGAAGACTCAGTTGAAGATGGGCAAACAGTGTTGTTAGTTGCACACGGCTCAATGATTCGCAATCTCGCGGATCGCTATGCCGCTCATGATATAGCAAAGGAAAAGCCGTTGAATGGTTCCGTTTCCGTCTGGCAAGTTGATGAAACTGGCTTGCATTTGGAGACGTATAACGATACAACAACGGTCTGGTAGAGTATGTATGATAATGAATTAGAACCCATCACCAAAGTTTTATTGGTGGGGCTAGATAATCAATCGCAACAATTTGAATATCAAATGACCGAGTTGGCTAATTTAGCACAAGCCAACCGCTTAGAAGTCGTTGCAACGCTGACGCAAAAGCTTGACCGGCCAAATTCGGCCACCTATTTTGGTAAGGGCAAGGTCGATGAATTAAAGGACGCCGTGGAATATCACGGGGTTGAAATGGTGGTTGCTAATGATGAATTGTCACCATCGCAAATTCGTAATTTAGAAGAACGGACTGGATCTAAAATCATGGATCGCACGGCTTTGATTCTAGATATTTTTGCGTCGCGGGCAAAAACGCGCTTGGCTAAGTTGCAAGTGCAAATCGCCCAATTGCAATATCAATTACCACGTTTGCGGACGTCGATGAATTTGCGGTTGGATCAACAAACCGGTGGTGGCGGTGGTAGTTTCACCAGCCGTGGTGCGGGTGAAACCAAGCTTGAATTGAACCGCCGACATATCCAACATCAAATTTCATTGTTACGCGCCGAAATTACTGAAATTGAAGCCGACGATCAAACACGGCGGGCCCAACGTGACAAGCAAAACATCAAGAATGTGGCGCTGGTCGGGTACACCAATGCGGGTAAGTCAACGATTATGAACGGCTTGGTTAAGCGCTTTGGCGAGAACCAAGAAAAGACGGTTTTCCAAGCTGATATGTTGTTTGCTACCTTGGAAACGTCGGTGCGCAAGTTGAATTTGCCGGATAATCAAAGCTTTTTGCTGTCTGATACAGTTGGGTTCGTGTCGAATTTACCGCATGGGCTGGTTGCTGCGTTCCGAGCTACTTTGGCTGAAGCTGCCCAAGCTGATTTGTTGGTGCAAGTCGTTGATTATGCCGATGAGCATTTCCGTGACATGATGGAAACGACGGCTAAAACCCTCAAGGAAATTGGGGTCGGTGACATTCCGATGTTGACCATCTACAATAAAGCAGATTTACGTGAGGATACGCGTTATCCTGATCGCGATGGGGATACCTTGATTTTGTCTGCGCATGAAGATACTTCTTTGGATGCGTTGGTTACTGCGGTTAGACAACATATTTTTGCTGATTTTATTGATACGGCTTTGTTGATTCCCTTTGATAAAGGGGCGCTGGTTTCTGAGTTGAATGAACAGGCTACTGTGCGTGGGATTGAGTATCTTGAGGAAGGTACTTTGATGCATGTTACGCTTACTCCGGTGCAGGTTGCTCGGTTTGAGGGTTATCAAGTTGATTAATAGTTTTTGGGAGCTAGTTTTGGCTTCCTTTTTTTGTTTTCTTAGCCGTTTCACGGCTAGGGATTTGAGGTGGTGGGTTCAAGGGCTCCGCATTGGTGCAATAGAGGTGGGCGACACGGTCCCACTAGTCTAAGGGATTCGGCTCCGCTGGCGCGAAACCAACTCCCTAAGACCGCGTTGGTGCCGCTTCTACGATTAGTCAAGTGTTTCAACGCTTTTCTCTATATTTTAGTTAAAATACTTAGTTTGTTTTAGCACTGTTTCTGCC
>JAITQG010000035.1 GCA_031289015.1 Lactobacillaceae bacterium | reverse complement strand
CTAAAATGGCTACGGCACCAAGTTCAGCATATCTTCGCTACCACTTTAACAAAAAAGTGGTAGATAAAGCTCCCGTCAGAACTTCATCTACCATTAACCTTAGTATGTTTACCTCGCTTAATTCCCCTACTACGCCAGCAATGCTCCGCCCCTTTCCCCACCAACCAACATTCCGGCTTCCAGTCGCTTTAGCTCCTTACAGTCCTAAAACTTCACCCTTTTATGTACAACCCAATACTTCCTGATACTAAATTAAGTCAAACACCAATATCCCATTCCCACACTATTTGGATAACCAAAATTCAACTTATTGCAGCATTATCCAGAAGAATAAAACCAACTCCATATAGAATTTTCTCGTTACAGAAGTAGTTGATTGAAGCTTTAGAACCAGAAGGAGCTAAAGCGACTGGCGGTTGGGATTTTGGTTTGGTGGCGTCAAGGGCGGAGCATTGGTGCTGTTGTAGGGGGTTAAGCGAGGTAGCGAAACAATTAAGACCCATTTTTTGGCCCACGCTCTTGGGCCGAAAAATTCTGGTCGTATTGGTTCGTGTCGCCCCCTTCAACAGTACCAATGCGGAGCCATTGACGCCACCAAACCAAAATCCCTAGCCGTGAAACGGCTAAGAACCCCACTAAACACAATTTCCAAGCAAAATAAAAACCGAACGACAAGGTTCGGTTTTCATGGCAACTACCCAGCAGCTGCAATTTTTTGTTTTAATTTACGTGAAATCTTAATCCAAGCCGGAATCAAGAACGCCACAGAAGCTGTCCATGCTAACGGGTTAGCATAACTAGCTCCCCAGAACCCAAACGCAATGACCAACGTGAAGGCCGCCACAGACCGGGCAACCATTTCACCAATTCCAGCCAACGTCGGCGTCCGATAATCGCCCATCCCTTGAATTGCATAGCGCAAAACAAACAGAATCGCCAAAATTGCATACAGCGGTCCATTAGCATAGAAGAAAATCTGAGCCAATTTCATAACCATTGGGGCAGCTTTATCTGACTGATTAACGAACAAGCGCACTAACCAATGACCCTCAAAGATCATTAAGAGGCCCATCACAATTGCGACTACAATGCTCATCGTCAAAGCTTGGCGCATCCCATCTAGGATTCGCTTGTATTCACCAGCACCATAGTTTTGTGCGACATAGGTGGCCATCGTTACGCCAAATGACATCAAAACCATCACGACTAATTGATCAACTTTACCCGCCGCTGCATTACCAGCCACGGCATCAGTTCCCAATGTATTCAAAGCTGCTTGCAAAGTAACTGACCCAATCGCAATGATTGATGATTGGAAGCCCATGGGCAAACCGGCCATCATATGCGTGCGAATTTCAAAGCGATCAATTTTCAAATCTTCGCGACTCAAATGGAGTCCGGGGATATACCGATTAATATGCCAAATACTAGTCAAAGTTGAAGCGCCGTAAGCGATGACAGTCGCAAACGCAGCACCAGCAACACCCCAGTGAAAGACGAGGATGAAAACGAATTCTAAAATAATGTTTAAAATCATCCCAAAAATCAAATGATATAACGGTGCATTACTGTTACCAACCGCCCGCATCGCGTTGGCCACGACATTATACCCAACTTGGGTAACCATTCCGGCCAAAATCACGACGATAAATGCATAGGCTTGATCAATGATTTCAGCAGGCGTTTGCATAATAATCAACAAAGCCCGAATCCCGACAACGCCAATAATCGTTAAAAATACGGTGACGATCGAAGCGGCAATGATGCTTTGGCCAAATGACTTACGAACACCAGCATAATCTTTAGCACCAAAGCGGGTGGCGGTGATAATGCCCATGCCTGAAGTAAAGCCGGTAACGAAGCCCAAAGACAAGAACATGATAGCACCAGTTGAACCAACCGCAGCCAAGGCATCAACACCAAGGGTTTGACCAACGATTAATGTATCGATGAAATTGTAGAGTTGTTGCATTAAATATCCCAAAATCAAAGGGATAGTAAACAAGAGAATCAGTTTAGTAGGATTACCCTTAGTTAAATCTTGCATGGACTGCCCCCTCACGTAGCAAAGCCGAAATTTTTATTGCATAAAGCAATTTAATGTTTATTTATTTTGTTGATTTACTTGATTAAAAAGTCCCCAGCCAACCAAATCATAAGAAATCCAAGGTTGAAGCTTTAGCAACCGGAAGGAGCTAGAGCGACTGGAGGTTAGGATTCTGGTTGGTGGTAAAAAGGGCGGAGCATTGCTGGCGTAGTGGTGGAAAAAGCGAGTTAGGAGCACCAACGCGGTCTTAGGGAGTTGGTTTTGCGCGTGTGCAAGGCCGAATCCCTTAGACTAGTGGGACTCTGTCGCCCACCTCTACGCTAGCAATGCGGAGCCCTTTTTACCACCAACCAGAATCCTTCGCCACGCAAGGGGCGCCATCACCAAAGAAGCAAGCTATTACAAAACAAGCTGCTTATCAGCAAGTTGCTTTTGAACATCCTCATTAGTGATGTATTCATCGTAACTAGTATCCGCACGTTCAACCGCCCCTTGATCAGAAACAGCAACGATATGGTTAGCAATCGTTTGCGCAAAAGTATGGTCATGCGAAGTAAAGATCAAAGATCCCTTATAATCCACCAAACCATCATTCAAAGCCGTGATTGATTCCAAATCCAAGTGATTAGTCGGATCGTCTAAAATCAAAACATTAGCCTTAGTCAACATCAACTTAGACAACATCACACGAACTTTTTCGCCTCCAGACAAAACATCCAAAGTCTTTTCTGAATCTTCGCCCTTAAACAACATCCGACCTAACAACCCACGCAAGAACGTGTTGTCATTTTCTTCCTTTGAAGCATAATCACGCAAGAAGTCCAAAATTTGCATTTCAGGCTTTTCGAAGTTTTCAGCCATGTCCTTGGCTAAGTAGTCTTGAGTTGTCGTAACCCCCCAAGTCACCGTGCCTGAATCAGGCTCAATGCGACCAGCCAAGATATCCAACAACACCGTGGTCGTTGAATCAGATTGCGCCATGATCAAAGTCTTGTCGTCAGGTGCCAAAGTGAATGAAATATCATCCAAAATCTTTACGCCATCAATCGTCTTTGAAATGTTTTCGACACGCAACAAATCGTTGCCAATTTCGCGCAAAATTTCAAACTTGATGTATGGGTACTTACGCGTTGAAGGTTGAATGTCATCAAGGGTGATTTTTTCCAATTGCTTCTTACGTGAAGTGGCTTGCTTTGACTTTGAGGCGTTGGCTGAGAAACGGGCCACGAACTCTTGCAATTGCTTGATTTGTTCTTCTTTTTTCGCATTTGAATTTGATTGCAAACG
The DNA here is from genome assembly GCA_031289015.1 of Lactobacillaceae bacterium. Lineage (GTDB taxonomy): Bacteria > Bacillota > Bacilli > Lactobacillales > Lactobacillaceae > Weissella. The sequence continues at coordinate 15,343 of JAITQG010000035.1, read as the reverse complement.
CAAAGCCAATTCTGATGATTCTTTCCAGAAGTCATAGTTACCAACGAACAACTTAATCTTGCCGTAATCAACGTCCAAAATCATCGTTGAGACCGCGTTCAAGAAGTGTCGATCGTGGGAAACAACGATAACTGTGTTGTTATAGTCAGCCAAGAAATCTTCGAGCCAAGCGATCGTCTTAGTATCAAGCCCGTTAGTTGGTTCGTCCAAAATCAAAATATCAGGGTTACCAAACAAGGCTTGGGCCAATAAGACCTTAACCTTAGTTGTTTCAGGTAAATCACCCGTCAAGTTGTACGTATCAGCTTCATCAACGCCCACGTTACGGAGCAATTGTTGGGCTTCAGTTTCAGCACTCCAACCGTTTAATTCTTCAAAGCGCGCTGATAATTCACCAGCTTTGATACCATCTTCATCAGTGAATGGGTCGTGCAAATAGATTGCATCCATTTCGGCCTTGATTTCATACAATTCTTTGTGGCCTTGCAAAACTGTGTCTAAGACTGTGAATTCGTCAAAGGCAAAGTGATTTTGGACCAATGAAGACATACGTTCATTGGCTTCCATTGATACATTTCCGGTGGTTGGGGCAAGCTTGCCTTCCAACACTTTCAAAAACGTTGACTTTCCAGCCCCGTTGGCACCGATGACGCCGTATGTGTTACCTGGCGTGAATTTTAAATTTACTTCGTCGTAAAGTTTCTTTCCTGAGAAAGCGACTGAGACGTTTGATACTGTCAACATGGTTAATATTCCCCTAAAATTCGTAATTGTCGCCTACTATCATACCATAATCAGCTTAGGCATATGTTAGAGCCGTGTTACGAAAACAAAGTACCGCATCCCCACCGCACTAAAAAAGACCCGGCATCATAAATGCAGGATCTCGTAAATGACTTGATTATTGAACAACCAATTGGGTTTCCACGTTGGCGCCGTTCATCTCGGCGTGAGGAGCCTTAAGCGCCTTTGTCCGAATTTCGATGACAGCCGGATACTTACCTGCTTCTAAGCCACGCTTTAATTGTTCTTCATTAATGGTCTTAGAGGGTGCAACATCTTGGCTCTTGTACAAAACTTCGCCAGTGCTCTTCAATTTAACCGTGAATTCGAAATAACATGGATTGTCTTTGGGATTTGTCAAAGCCACACGCATGGTTGGATCATTGGCACCCAAGGTAATTTCTGGATAACCAGGGATTTGAATCCCCTTTTTGGCAGCCTTATTCGATGATGAATTTTTGGCACCTTGATTAGGGTCAAGATTAAGCGCATTAATAATTTGATCTCGTGCATGAGGATTCAAAGCTAAGAATCCACCAACTAAACCGATTGCAATCAACAATGCGATTAACGCCTTCCACCACTTCTTGCCGCTCTTTTGCGTCTTCACTTGTTCTTGGACCATTTTATGTTCTCCTTGAGTGTGTATTGAATTGTTCTATGTGTTGTACTCGTCTAAATATACGCTCGTTTTTCTTGAATATCACATTTTTTCATAATACACACCACATTTCACAAATCCAGTCAAAATAGCTATTTTTAGGTGAAAACTTGTCCTTTTTGGCGTACTATTCGAAATTTTACTGTTTAGCTCGCATTTTGCGTATACAACCAGGCGATGTAAGTTGTGCATAAATGTTGGCCGATATTTGGCCCTTCATTGGCAGTGGGGAGGTGCTTTAACAACTCTTGATATTCCAGCGCCCTTTTACTAGTTTGTGGTACGTCAGATGAAATTGCTTGCACCGTATCACTGGTTTTGTCATGCGCGAATGATTGCCCACCAGTAAACACTTTGGCATATGATGCAAAGAAATCATGTTCTGAAAACCATTCAGTTTTAGAAATACCCGAAGCTACGTTAAATGTAATTGGTTCTGGGGTGTCATAATTCATAATGTCAGGACATGTATCATGCATGGCATTATTGATGCCCGTCATGCCAGATTCATCCCGCTTCAAGCGCTCACCCAAAGTTTTGAATTCATATTTTGGACCGTAGCCAATTTCATCGGCAAAATTATGTTTGTCATACAAATTACGCTGTGCGTTATTACCGGTTGTTTCCACATTCATATACGTGTCCCGGAATTGGGCATAAAGTTTTGGCGTCAACGTGTTGATATCAAATAAATTATGCACATTGCCGACGTGTTGATAGCCCCAGCGTTGGATTGGCAGCGTTGGCACAAAGTCCAATGGATTAATGACGTCTTGAATGTTGTTATATGCGCCTTGATTTTGCAACTTTGATTCTGTGGTATCGCTGGTTCCCTCCACAGTTGGGTTAAATGATTGGGTTGGAGCAAAGGCATACACAAAGACATTGTCCTTATTGACAGGTTGTTCATTAGCGTTAATCCGACTGTGCGCCGCTAACATCCCCTCATTGTGTTGGATATCTTTATCAAACAGGTACCCTAAGCCTTCAGCAGCACCACCACCACGACTATGCCCAGTCACGAAAATTTTATTCGTGGTTTGTGGTTTGATCGACTCTTCATGTGCGATGCAATATTCACTAAAGGTTTCGTGGACGACTTTTGCGAGGCTGAAAATATTTTTTTGCCAATACTTATCATACCCTGACGCTTCGCCAAGCCCGTATTTGAAATCACCATTCCATTCTTTGCTCATCGGCGTTCCACGCATCACAATGGCAAATGAATTGGCATTTTTTCCATCAATTTTTACGATTTTATGCGCAATCGTAAAGGCAATGTTATTGGCTGAATTGTATTCACCATCGGCCTTTAAATCAAAGTTATATAATTGGATATCATCGTAACCCAAAATACGTAGATCTTTATTCGTGTAACCGGGTTGATCATCGTCTTTGACAGCCTTGCTATAACAAGACTGACTTAAGACCGCACCAACCTTAGCCAAAGAATTATCAAAAATACTTGCCCGCCCAAATTGATTGGTCGTTAAAGGCGTATTGGGGATTTTAATATGGACTTCAGTAGCGTGGGTAATTGATTTGTCAGAACTATAGGCCGTTTCTGGCCGAATCGACAATTCCAATGAGTTAATGACTTTTGGTGTGTTTTCTGTTGCATTGGCATCCATTTTGGCACAACCACCAACTAATGCCAAAATCATCAATAACAATACGCTAACTGTTTGAATATGCTTCTTCATTTTACTGCTTCCTACCTCTTGTTGTTTTTGTGTTGCTAACAAGAATAATCATCTACACGAAATCATCTGTAATGCAACACTTTCTAATAAATTAATTTTGGTAAGTGTGGAAAACACCACTCGTAGCAACGTATTTACACCGAAAATTTCTGTCCTATTTCCCGGATTTTTCGCAAAAACACTCTTCATGGCTTCTTCACAAAGTCTTTTTTTAGAATTCGCGATTTTGAAAATGATTTTTGAAATCAAAAAACTGCCATCCAAATGGAGGGCAGTTGTCTGCTTTAAATTAATGTGATGAATCCATTGCGTGACCACCAAAGCCATTGCGCAATGCTGAGACAACCTTACCGGTAAATGTGTCATCTTGCAATGAACGGTAACGCATCATCAATGACATCGTGATTACTGGTGCTGGCACATCCAAGTCCAATGCTTCTTCGACAGTCCACTTACCTTCACCAGATGAGTGCATCCGCCCAGCAATAGCCGTCAACTTTGGATCCTTGGCAAATTGTTCTTCAGCCAATTCCATCAACCATGAACGGATTACTGAACCGTGATTCCAAAGCTTTGAAACCTTTTCATAGTCGTAATCAAATGGTGAAGCTTCCAAAATTTCAAAACCTTCAGCGATTGATTGCATCATACCGTATTCGATTCCGTTGTGCACCATCTTCAAGTAGTGTCCTGAACCCAACCGACCGGTATATAAGTAACCGTCTTCTTCAGAAATTGAAGCAAACAATGGTTCCAAAGTCTTCCATGCGTAGGCGTCATCCCCACCGATCATGAAATTCCCACCATTCCGGGCACCGTTCATCCCACCTGAAGTTCCAGCGTCAAAGAACTTGATGCCAGCTTCAGTCGTCCGCTTGTTTTGTTCCAAATTATCCTTGTAATTTGAATTTCCACCGTCGATAATGATATCACCGGCTTCCATCTTTTCAATCAAAGCATCAATTGTTGAGTTCGTTGGCACACCAGCTGGCACCATAACCCAGACAATCTTTGGTGATGGCAATTCAGCCAACATTTCATCCATTGTTGTTACACCAGTTACTTTATCTGAATATTGGCTTGCTTTGCTAACCAATTCTGGTGTCAAATCAAAAGCTACAACCTCATGTCCGTTATCAACGGCGTTTTCAACCAGGTTCAAGCCCATCTTTCCAAGACCAATCATCGCGAACTTCATTGTGTTATACCCCTTTTGTTTTTTACTTATCATTTCTCAATAACTCTATTATATGAAATGATTTTACATAATGCAAGCAATTAATTGTAAATTCTTTTCATTTGGTGTATTCTAAATGAAAGCATTATATGTAGAGAAAATAAATTTAACAATTATTTCAGGAGGTCAACTCATGGCACAAAACGGGTTTGCACGGATTCGCTCAATGCGCGAACAACTATCTGGATCTGATGAAAAATTAGCTGAATATATCTTAACTAATCCAGACATTAGCACTTCAATGACCATTCAAGCTTTGGCGCAAAGCACGGCCTTATCAACAGCTACTGTGTCACGCTTTGTAAAGCGCATCGGGTACGCATCTTTTCGGGAATTCTCCCTTAGTTTGGCAATTGCCACTCCAACTGAAACAACCTTCTTTGGTGAAATTGATGAAGATGATAAATCAGTTGATATCATTAAAAAGGTCTTTTCCGGCGCCCAAAACGCTTTGACGGCGACCATTGATTTAATCAAGACTGATGATTTCGTAACCGCTGCTGACTGGATGACCACGGCGCGTAAAGTTGGTCTATTTGGCATCGGCGGTTCATCAATTGTGGCTTTCAATGGTTATCACAAATTACTCCGCACGCCCATTGAAGTTGAACAACACCCTGATTACGATGTGCAATTAATGCAAGCTGTGCGCATGCGTGAAAGTGACGTGGCGATCGTGATTTCCCACTCGGGACGCAACAATGATACCTTAAAAATTACCCAACGGCTTAAAGACAATGGGGTTAAAGTCATTGCGATTACAGGTTATCCCCAATCAGAATTGGCTAAAGCCGCCGATTTGGTGCTCGCTAGTGCGGCCGAAGAAGTCAATATTCGAAGCGAATCAATGTCGTCGCTAATTGCCCAAATTACGATTATGGATACGTTGTTCACCTTAGTTGGTGTGGCCCTGGGCGATCAAACCCAATACGTTGTGGACCATGTGCGGACGGCGATTGAAGACACTCGAAAATAATTAATTCAGGCAACTAAAAAACACCAACTCAATGGTGTTTTTTTGTGCTTACATCGCATCATCCAATTCATTCAAATCACGGCCCGTTACATCGTCTGACAACAATGCACTAAAGAACGTACTCAATGAGAAGACAACAAGCATGACTGCAATCGGAATCCAACTACCCGTAAACGCTGAAACCAACGCCGCGGCAATCATTGGTCCAAAGCCGGTCGCAATCACGCCAGCAATTTCTTTTGCCAACGCCATCAACGTCATTCGATGGAGCGAACCAAACAATTCGGCTAACACCACGTTTTCAAGGGCGAACATACCTTGCACACCAACGTTTAAGCCAATCACTAGGCCGATGGTCAACAGCACTGTATTACCAGTATTGATCATCATCATCATTGGTACCGCATAAATCGCCATCGTCATCGATAGAATCATGTACATCTTGCGGCGCCCAATTTTATCCCCTAAAAAGCCAATTAGTGGAATGGTCAAAAACGAGAGCAGTGACGCAATAATATTGGCATTGGTGGCGTCTGTTTTTTGCAAACAGAGAATTGTCACGATGAAGCCAGCCAGATAAGTCTGCATGATGCCACTGTTTCCAGCTTGTCCAAAGCGCAAGCCCATCCCCACCAAGAAACTCTTGCGGCCTTTTTTGACCACCTTGACGGCTTCGGTTTGCTTTTCGAGTTGTTCACGTCGTTCTAACAACAACTTCTTCTTTTCTTCCATCACGGGGCTTTCTTTGATAAAGCACCGGACCAAAACCGCAAAGATCATGACTACAAATGAGCACAAGAACGGAAGTCGCCATCCCCATGACAATACCGCACTGTCACTAAGAGTAGACAAGATGATCAGCCAAATTAAATTGGCTAGTAACGTACCGGTTGATGTACCCAAACAGACAATACTTCCAACCAACCCACGATTCTTCTTGCTAGCAAATTCAGCGACCATGACTCCAGCACCACTGATTTCGGCCCCGGCTCCAAAGCCCTGCAAAATTCGCAAAACGGTCAAGCCAATTGGGGCTGCCAAGCCGACTTGGGCATATGTTGGCAAGAAACCAATTAAACTCGAAGCAATTCCCATTAACATGATGGTGGCAAATAACACCATCCGTCGGCCCAGTCGATCACCGATACGCCCAAACACAAACGCCCCAACTAACCGTGCCACATAACCGGCTCCATATGTACCCATGGCCATCACCAAGCCCATCGCCGGACTCGAGTTAGGGAAGAACACTTCACTAAACACCATTGCGGCTGCTAGCGAATACAGTTGGAAATCCATGAATTCCATGGCCGTGCCAAGCCACCCACTTGCTGCCACTTTGACAAGTTCTGAAGTGGGCACTTGATATTTATCTTGCTTTTCCATTATCGTTTTACCTCTCTGGTGATTGCCTAATCAAAGGTCAACACAACTTTGCGCACTTGATCAGGATCATTATTGATTAAATCAAAGGCCGATTGAATCTCGCGAATCGGAATCTCTTGCGTGACAATTCCATCATCGACTAGCAAACCACTTTCAATCCCTTTGATAACTGGCTCAAATTGATAACCTTGTAATCTAGTCCCACAAATTGTCAGTTGCTTTTGCATAATTGGCTTTTGCGGGATTGCTGAAGGCTCTTCAGTCATTCCCAACGGTACAATCACACCGGCTACTGAGGCATAGTCCAAACAAGCTGCGAACGTTTTAGGTGTACAAGCGGCATCAATCACGACGTTGGCCTTTTCACCATTCGTCCAAGTATTGAGGCGTTCTAACAAATCCTCTTTGGTTACATTTACAACTTCATCAGCCCCGTTTTTACGTGCGAATTCCAAACGTGAATCCAACACATCTGTAATCATGACAGTTGCGCCCTTTGCTTTACACATTCGCAACAACAATTGGCCAACTGTCCCGGCGCCTTGAATCAAAACTGTCTTACCAAGTTCGACCTTGCCTCGCATTGAAGCATTACCAGAAATCGTATATGGTTCGGCCAAAACTGCCGTTGTCCACGGAATATCACTAGCAATCTTATGTGCTTGTTGGGAAGAAATTTTAGCGTATTCTTGCATCCCCCCATCGACATGGACCCCATTCACCTTGAGCTCAGTACAGACATTGGGCATCCCTTGGCGACACGCATAGCATTTTCCACAATATGTAATCGGTTCGACTACGACGTGATCACCGATGGCCAACCCAGTCACCAATTCACCAAGGTCACTAACTTCACCAACATATTCATGCCCCATAATTCGAGGCAAAGTCGCAAATGGATTGGCGCCGTGATAAATATGGTTATCACTGCCACAAATTCCAACTGCCTTCACCCGAATCGTCACTTCTTGCCCAACCGCTTTAGTCGGCTTAGGTGCCTCTTCCACTCGCAAATCTTCTTTTCCATAAACTTTTGCAACTAACATCGTCATGGTATCACCATTTTCCTTTTAATTTTATTGTTGTACTAATATACTAGTATTATAGTTCTTTTTAAAAATAATGTAAACGCTTACACCTTGATAAATACTAAGGTTAATAATTTGTTAACCACTCTTCTTGAATTGCGGATTTTATACCGCGGACTATGTTTTTTGGGGAATCTGTGGTTTAATATTTTGATATGCTAGTATACTAATGACCCCTAGGAGGTTTTTCGATGAATGAATCATATTTCAATCAACAAACTGCGTATGACGAAATTCAGCGCATGATTATTCAACTCGAGTTAGTCCCTGGTGAAAAAATTTCGCAAAAAGCGTTAGAAGAACAATTGAGTTTTGGCCGCACCCCGATTCGCGAAGCTTTAATTCGCTTACAATCGGACGGTTTGATCGAAGTGTTCCCTCAAAGCGGGACATATGTTGCAAAAATCGATAGTCAAAAAATTGAGAACGGGCGCTTCCTTCGCGAAACCCTAGAACGCCGCATCATGGTTGAAGCCGCTGAACTCATGCACGAAGCTGACTATACCCAACTCGAAAGTTTGATCAAACTGCAAAATGTCTATGGCGAGATTGGTGATTATAGCCAATTGATGCACTACGACAATGAGTTCCATCGTTATTTTTACGAAATTTCAAATCACCTTTTACTGTGGCCGATTACCCAATTAGCCGCCCTGCCACTCAATCGATATCGCTATTTGAGTTTGCAAACCACCACGCTGGATTTGAGCGGTTCGATGAATGATCACAAAGCGATTGTTTCGGCTCTCAGACAACACGATACTGACCAATTGACAGCGTTGATTGAACAACATCTGCATCATATTGATCATGATAAGGAACTGGTAATCAAACAATTCCCAAACTATTTCGATAATTAATAAAAGGCTTAGCAATTTTTGCCAAGCCTTTTATTATTATCGAAATTGGACCCACGGGGAAATCGCCAAGCAATTAATTTAACTGACTGACCGTCAATTCGCCTAAATTCGTTAACCAATCCCTGGTTGGTTCATCAGCTTTGTCGCCCATCGACAGGACTGTTGTATCATACACAGCTGCGACATTGGCCCAATCACCATGTCCATCCGCGCCAATAAAGCTTTTGCGCATCTCAGCAATTTGAGCTTCCGACACGCGATTTAACATATCTGAATTGTCGCTAAACGTCTGTAAAAACCAGTTAACTGCTAGTTGTTCACCGACTAAATGGGCAAATTCAGCGCGGGTTAATGCCCCATCTAGGTGCTTTGGTTGCGTCATTTGCACAGCCGGGAGTTCTTTTTGTAAAAACTTTTGGAACCTTTCCCACTCGCCAAGCACCAAGGCATAAAATTGCCACGGCACTTTGGTCGCAGTCTTAGCCAGTACCGTCGCCGTAATTTCGGCTAGTGGCCAAACAGCTGCATCCAATGGTGCAGTTTCCAACCAGCTCAACAAAAAGCGTTGCATGGTTTCTTTGACAATGGGCGTTAACCGCGCATTTTGCGTCAAATGATACCGTACAACGATAAATTCAACCAATTGCGTCTCATCAATCGTGCGCTGCGCTTTTGCGGGTGCGCTTTGCTTAAAACTGCGCACATGTTGTAATTGGGAACTGCTCGCATAATTGCCTTGTTTTACCATGGCTTACCACTTGTCCTCAACATAATTTTCATCAGGGGCGCCCATAATGCGTTCACCACGTTGCAAAGCATCAATGCGTTGCATGTCAGTGACCGTTAAATTCCAATCCAACGCTAAGTTTTGTTGCATCCGTACTGGGTTGCCTGATTTAGGAATGACTGCCACATTATGTTGCACATGCCACTTCAAGATCACTTGGGCAATTGAAACTCCATAGCGGTCAGCAATTTGTGCCAAAACAGGGTCATTTAGCACTGCGCCACGGCCCAATGGTGACCAAGCTTGGTGTTGAATCCCTAATTCAGTCAAATAATCATGCAAGACGTGTTGATTGAAATATGGATGCGTTTCAACTTGATCGACCGCCGGCATCACGGTTGCTTGCGTTAAAAGCCGATCTAAGTGATGTGGCTCAAAGTTTGAGACCCCAATCGCCTTGACATAACCTTCTTTATACAAATGTTCTAAGGCGCGCCACGTTTCAAAGAATGGGTCAAATTTTGGCCAATGCACCAAATACAAATCCAAATAATCTGTTTTCAACGCAGCCGTCGTGTCTTTAAAGGCTTGCAAAGTGTTTTCATAGCCTTGTTCAGTTTGCGCCACCTTGGACGTCAAAAAATAACTATTGCGTGCCAAGCCGGATTGTGCCAAATAGGCCCCTAATTCGTCTTGATTACCATAGCTTGAAGCTGTATCAAACAAGCGATAGCCAGCATCAACAGCCGCATCCATGACTTGCGCATATGATAAGTCTGCGTTTGCCGCATCTGTGCCAAAGCCCACAATCGGCATTTCAATTCCATTATTCAAAGTTACCGTCTTCATTATTGTTACCCCTAAAAATTTAATTATCCATTAATCAAGTTCATTGTGCATGATGGTTGGCGATAATTCAAGGTTAATTCCCCTAATTTATGCTTGCGGCCCAATTGCAAAGCCTGATAGATATTGGTGACCCAAGTCGCCAAATTAGCCATATCTTGGGCTTTATAATGCAAGGCTTGGAACCGCAAATATGACTTATCACATTTTTCTGAAATGCAAAAGGTGACATCGGCTGGGACAATATTTTCATCGGCCAAATTGAATGCCACGGCGACATCCCCATACATGGCCGGTCCAATGTCGAGCACCCCCCGGCGAGCAATTTGTTGTTCTGTGTTGAGGATAAAAACATCAATTTTTTCATCTTGTAAAATGCTGTTACTAAATAAATACTGTTCGCTACGATCAAATACTGGCAACTTAATTTCTGCTTCACCATTGACGCGCGCTAAAACATATGAAATCGCCGCAAGCCACAACGTTTTGTCAAAACCTTGCAACTTGTGAGTAATCAAAGGGAGGCCGGCAAAAATACCGACTGACTGATGCGTATTTGTTTGAAATGGCAATGTTGTATGTGAGTTCATATCGCTTACCTCGCGTCATCTAGTGTCGTTAACTAGATTGTACCCCATAATGCTTAAAAATACCTAATAATTTCGTATCTAATACCAATTTGATTTAATGCTGGGGATTTTTAGCCCACAGATACATCCCATAGAACGCATTGATGGTTTTGACAATCATCAGGATAAACATGCCGATTGCCGCCATGCCCCCATCTTGAATTTGATTCCACCATAACAAGAGTCCGACAGCATCGACGGCCAGCCACACAATCCATGATGAAAAATAGCCATAGGTCGCTAAAATCTGGGCTAGCACTCCCAAGGGCAATTGCGCTGAATCAAGATAGTATTGGTTGCCATGGCCGCCTTTGGCAAATGCCAACACCACAAAATAAAGCAAGCCGGCGCCAACAATTGAAAATCCAATTTTGGGGCGGGAAAGTTTTTTAGATTCAATCATCGTTTGATTAGCTTGCTTGACTAATTGTTTTTGCCAAGCGTACATCCCCACAAATTGCATCACAAAGAAGAACGCTTGGTTGATCATGTCACCAATCAAATGGTTGTGCACCGAGATGATAAACCACATCCCCGTGGTGAGCAGGCCCCAAAAGAAATTAGTAATCCGGCCGCTCGCTAGTAAAATCAAATAAAACGCCAACGCTAACCCAGTTAACATGCTAGCGATCCCGGCGGGTGAATAATCACCAGTATAAATAAATGCCATAATCGTGGTGAGCATGATGACCACTAAATAAATCCGTTGGAACGTGTTAAACCCTTTAATATCCGTGATATTACGGTGCCAAGACGTTGATGCTTGCCAGCCTGATTTTAAAAATTGCATAGTCCTTACCTCATCTATATGTCTCAAACTTTACCATAAATCAACGGTTTTTTCGTGACAAATTCACAAACAAAAGAAAAAAGAAAAAGCCCCCACTACTGGTTTGAATCCCAGTCTTGAGGACTAACTTTATTTGCTTATAATTCGTCTTGATCAGATTGTTCATCCAAACTGCGATTATTATTAGGTTGGTTAGGCTTAGTCGTATCGCCATGTCCGATCCACCCAACTTGCGCTAAATTGGCCGTTGGTAATAGGGTCACAATGAATTCAATGATGGTGATCGCTGTTGAAACGGTAAGCTTAGCATCGCCATTTTTAATAGAGATATAGCCATTGGCCAAAAAGCCCAGGGCCCATAGTACCCAAACGGCCCATGTCTTTAAGCCGGCATCACGATACCGCCGAATTGACAATGAGAAACTTGGAATCACCATGGCTAAGGCCAGTAACAACCCAAAAATTAACCAACCGATGAATGCATATAGCATCGGTCCACCAGGGTTTGAATTATTAAAAGAGTTGGTGAAGTCCGTCCAACTAGCGAATGAAAAATGCTTAGTCGCAAATGTGCCGATTAACAAGGCAATCGCCACAATCAACCAGCCCACTAAAATTATCATTCCCCATAATTGCATCCACCAGTACTCAGCTCGCGTGGCCTTACCAGTAAAATTAACATAATTCTTCCAATAGGCTTTAAAAGCACCCCACATTGAAATCATAATCATTCCTCCATTATCTATACATAATAGTATACCAAATTTATTCTATTATGTTTAATCGGCCTTATAAAATGTTAGTCTGCCATTTGTTTTTCGTCTGGCCGTTGAATTCGGCTTTCGTTAATGGCCGGAATCGTTGCTTAGCGCGCACTCGCAAATCACTTTCTAGGTGCTTGGGATACGCAGCAGGTTCAACATCCAAACGCACATGGTCATTCCCACTGGCTTGGGCATAGTTAGCCGAATCAGTGTTCGCAATGATTTGCAGGCCGTGTTCGTCATCGTATTGATCCGGATCAGCATTGATGAAGCCATCCGCATAAGTTTCCATGACGTTCCATTGACTGACTAATTGCCCCGTATAATCAAAAATCAGCTCAATATGATACCCGTGCTCGCCAATGATTTGATCTTTAATATTGATATTTTTGAGAGAAAGCGCCAAATTATGCGCTGTCCCTGCATTATTAGGCACCCTAAAGCGATTGTGCAAAATTGGGTTGGATGTCGCAAAGGCCTTATGCGTCAAGTGGTGCTTTTTTACCCACTTCTCAAAGAACCGGCGTGGCGAACTAAACGCACCGGTTTTAATATGCTGGGCGTCCAACCAATCAATGACTGGTTTATCTAACCAATACCGTAGCTGGTGAGTATAAATATCAGTTAACTCACCAGTGGGATTTTCAGCACGCACGACTTCAGTCAATTCCTCGACAAAGTCAAAATAGGCCAATAGCCCAGCTTCATCGGTTGGCAAGGTATAGTGTTGATTAGCAACACTGCTTAATTGCATGAAATTGAACTCATCCAATTGAGCTCCCAGAATCTTAAATAAACTCTGTAAGCGGTCTGCAAAACTAGCCTCGCCAACTTGGGCCCACAGCCTGGTAAAAGTTGGTGAACCAATTTGATGCAAATCAGTCCATAAGTTATTAATGCCGGTTTCATCACCTACGATACTCAAGGCTTCTAAATCCGTCACGTATTGGCTAATTGCGGCTTCAAGCCAACCATCGGCGCGGAGTTGATTTGTTTGTTGTAACAAGTTGTCGCGGGTCGTATTCATAGTCCACCTCCATAAATGCTTTCTTTAAGCATACAACGATCTGATTTTAGCGGATACTAAAAAGACCGCTAGAACAGCGATCTTTGCTAGATTTTAATTAGTTTTAAATAATGTTGGTACGGCGTTTAAGTAGTATTCAACGGCTCCTGGCAAAGCCGCATCTTGGACTTGCAAAGTAGCTTGGTGTAACATCGCCCCACCTTGGGATCCAATCAAGGCAAATACGCCGGGAATTTCAGCCGTATATGCTGAGAAATCCTCACCGGCATTACTTGGATTGACGTCCACTAACGTTAATTGCTCAGGTAACGTCTGGCGAATGGCCTCAGCAAGGCGCGGATCATTAGTCGTTACTTTGACAGGTGGATTAATCACCCATTCAATGGTCGCCGTCGTATTGTACGCCGTCGCAATTGAAGTCACTAACTCAGTAAACCGTTGCTTGATCAACGTTTGATCGGCAGCCGAAAATGTGCGGATCGTGCCTTCAAACCACGCTTCAGCTGGTAAAACATTCCAAGTTGTTCCTGCTTCTAGATGCGTCACTGATACAACTGCCGAGTGAATCGGATCCACGTTGCGGGCGATGATCGTTTGTAAACTAGCCACAATCGCACTGGCTGCCACAATCGGATCGGCACCTTGATGTGGATAAGCAGCATGTGATTCATGGCCATTAATCGTCACTTTGAAGCGATCAACGCCCGCAAACACGGCTCCATCTAAGACGGCGATTTCACCAACGGCCATGTCTGGCATATTGTGGAACCCCGCAATGGCTTTAACACCTTCAACATAGCCGAGTTCGACCATTTGGTTCCCACCATGATTAATTTCTTCGGCCGCTTGAAAAAAGATGCGCACTTTACCTGGCAAAGTCGCTTCATTTTGCTTCAAAGCATACGTTGCCCCGAGTAACGCCGTCATATGAAAATCGTGGCCACACGCATGCATGACCCCGGAATTTTGTGACGCATACGGCAAGCCAGTCGCTTCTTGGATTGGTAACGCGTCAATATCAGCTCGAATCGCCACGATATCACCGTTATCAGGCCCTAATTCCGCCACCAAACCAGTGGCTAACCCTTCACGTGTGAACGGTACGCCCCACTCAGTTAATTTAGCAGCCAAGTATTCGGTTGTCGCAAATTCTGCATCTGACAATTCGGGATGTTGATGCAAATAGTGGCGAATATCAGCTAATTCCTGTGCAGTCAGTTTGGTCATAATTTAATCCACGTATTGGGCCAAAATGGCATTCAACTCATGTGCTGGTGTATAACCAACAATGCGTTCAACGACTTCACCATCTTTTTTAACCAGCAAAGTTGGGATTGAACGGATGCCCAAGTCTGATGGCACGGCTGAATTTTGATCAACATCCATTGAGACAAATTTTACGGCTGGCAATTCATCGGCCAAGGCTTCGATAACAGGCGCTTGCATCTTACAAGGACCACACCAAGTTGCCCAAAAGTCCGTCAATGTTACGCCAGTGTTGGTTTCTGCTTCATAATTTGCATCTGTAATGGCTTTAACTGTCATAATAATTACCCCTCTAAATTTCTTGTATGCACTTAGTATAGCGCGTTTTGATTAATTATCTAGTACCGATATTTGAACAAAAAACGTCAAGGCAGCAATTACCTTGACGTTTTTAACAGCTCCGAATGTCGGGCTCGAACCGACGACAACACGATTAACAGTCGTGTGCTCTACCAACTGAGCTAATTCGGAATGAAATCTCGGGCAGTTACCTACCACAAGATATAATTTTACAGACTAGTATTAGGAATTGTCAACAATTAAACGCATATTTCGCACTCTCTTAAACGTGTTCAACCTGGCTGCATTCCTTACCTAACG
>JAITQG010000031.1 GCA_031289015.1 Lactobacillaceae bacterium | reverse complement strand
AAATAAGACCTGTGGCTTTTTAAGAATGGAAACATATCGAGATTTAAGCTTCCAAAGGCAGAAACAGTGCTAAAACAAACTAAGTATTTTAACTAAAATATAGAGAAAAGCGTTGAAACACTTGACTAATCGTAGAAGCGGCACCAACGCGGTCTTAGGGAGTTGGTTTCGTGCTTGCACGGAGCCGAATCCCTTAGACTAGTGGGACCGTGTCGCCCACCTCTACGCCAGCAATGCGGAGCCCTTGAACCCACCAACCCAAAACACCTTGTCCCTGAAAGGGACAAAGAAACCAAATTAAAGAGGACAAAAACATGAACATAGGCATAATTGGTACAAACTGGATCAGTAAAAAATTTGCCCAAGCAATCCAACTAACAAAGAGCTCAACGATAACAGCAGTCTTATCAAGAACCGAAAAAGCCGGCAATGAATTTCTAGCCGCCACCAAAACACCAGGCAAAACGTACGCGGATCTAGCAGAATTCCTGCACACTGACATCGAGGTAGTATATATCGCTTCCCCCAACAGTCTGCATTTTGAGCAAACCATGGCAGCCTTGCGACAAGGTAAACACGTGATTGTCGAAAAGCCAGCCTTTATCAATCCCAAGCAATATGCAATAGTCGCTGAATTTTTAGAAACGCACCCTGACGTGATGGTCTTTGAAGCGGCCAAACATACGTATCTGAACACTTTTAAAAATATCGAAAACAACTTAGGTTTATTAGGCGACATTTACGGTGGGACCTTGACCTATATGGAATACGCGACTGATGACCCAGCCACTTCGACACTATGGTCCACTAAATATGGCCGTGGCGTTTTGTATGACTTGGGCGTCTATGCTGTTTATGATGCAATCAGTTGGTTTGGGGCACCTACATCTGTGGATTATCGCGCGCATTGTTTGTCTGGTGGGGCCGATTATTTTGGGTTGGGAACGCTTCATTTTGCCGACTTTGATCTGCACATTCAAATCGGCAACCAAAATGGAAGCGATGTGGGTTCTGAAATCTATGGGTCAAAAGGAACGCTGTGCATGAATCATATTACCCATTTTGACCAAGTTGAATTAATGCTCAATGATGGGGCGTGGGCACAACATTTGAATTTGCCCGAAGCTGAAAATACGATGTTAAACGAAGTGACTGCCATCTTGCAGGCAATTCAACACAAGGATACGGCGTTGATGCAAGCCAAATTCGCCCTTAGTCGCCTGGTTGGTGAAACACTCTTTGCGATGCGCCAAGCGGCTGGAATCGAGTTTGTTGATGATTAAAAAAGACGCCCTTTTTGCTAGTACTTACCTTGTGTCAGTGATATATTTTGAGTATTAATTAACACAACAAAAGAGGGTATTAAGCATGGCAAATACAATTCGTGGCTTGCACCATTTGACGACTATCACATCAAGTTCACCTAAGATTTTTGATTTTATTTCAGGCGTCTTGGGCTTGCATTTGATTAAGAAAACCGTCAATCAAGACGATGTCCGCACGTATCATCTGTACTTCACCGACGATATGGGTTCAGCCGGAACCGATATTACATTCTTTGACTTCCCAGGCATCCAAAAGGCGATTCATGGGACTGATGAAATTACGCGGACCGCTTTTCGAATTCCAAACGATGCCGCATTTGCTTATTGGATTAAGCGATTTGATGAATTTGGGATCAAGCATGATGCTGATTTACATGAAGAATTTGGCGTTCAATATTTGAACTTTGAAGACTTTGATGAGCAACGGTATGCTTTGGTTTCAGATGAAAAAAATCATGGTGACTTTGCGGTTGGCACGCCTTGGCGGAATTCACCCGTTGACCCTGAGTTTGCGATTCGCGGGTTGGGGCCTCAATTATTGACGACTAACAACGAGAACGCCTTGAATTTGATTTTGACCAATGTCATGGGCGCTAAGTTAGTGGCCCAAGATGGTGATGACACCTTGTATGAATTTGATAATGGTGGCTTTGGTTCACAAGTGCACACTCATTTGGCGCGCTTGATGCCACGTGGTTTGCAAGGGATTGGGAATGCCCATCACTTGGCCTTTACGGTTGATGATGCTGACGCGTTGGATTATTGGATTGAACGCTTGCGTCAATTGGGCTTCCAAGATTCTGGGCTGACGGATCGCTTCTACTTCAAGTCAGAATATTTCCGGCCAACACCTGGGATTTTGTTTGAAATTGCGACTAACGGACCTGGTTTCTTACAAGATGAAACTTACGACGAAGCGGGGCACCATTTGGAATTGCCACCATTCCTCGAAGATCAACGCCAAGACATTGAAGCTAATTTGGTAGCCTTTAACTCAGGCACTGAAGATGGTGAACACGAGTTTTAATTAAGATAGGCGACCGCTCAAAAACGGCCGCTTTTATTTTGTAAGTAAATCAGCTACAATGGAAGCACTAACTAAACGGAGAAAAATGATGGCAAAAAAGACTGCAAATATTCGCCACGCCTATGTTTCTGGCGACCCTGAATTAGCCCCAATGTTGTTATTGCATGGTACAGGTGGGGATGAGACTGACATGCTTGAATTGGCCGAGTTTTTTGGTGCCGATAATCCTAAAATTTCGCTGCGGGGGCGGGTGAATGAAAATGGTTTGAACCGCTTTTTTGAACGTTATGAAGATGGCAGTTTTAATCTAGCTTCATTGCATGAAGAAGCCGCTTGGTTATTTAAAACCATTATGGATTTGGCGGTGCGCTATGATATTGAACCCGCTGATTTAATCGTGATTGGGTATTCAAATGGCTCTAATATTGCGGCGCAGATGATGTTGGATAATCCGCAAGTACCGTTTAAAACGGCGGCCTTTTTTCATCCGATGCTGATTGAAGCCGTGGCCCAACCAGTGGCTTTAACTGACGCCAAAATTTTTATGTCATATGGTGAATTTGATCCGATTGTGACTGAAGAAAATTTCAACGCCTTAGCTGACAATTTTCATAAAGCGGGGGCCCATGTGTCGACGTTTATGTATCAAACTTCGCATGGCATGAGTCAAGCTGAGTTGCAGGCGGCGAAGTTGTGGATGGTAGCTAATAGCTTGGTGGAACCGGTCGAAGAGGACCATCACCACCATCACCACGATTGAGTTTAAACAAATTTGTTGACGCAAAAAAAGTGGCGTGCTATTATTTTGATTATTAAAAGTAGAATTTACACATTAGGTGGAAGTAGTTATGCAAAAGGCAAACGGACAATTGAATAATTGGTGGCGTCGTTAACACGGCCAAACTGTTTGTTTAGAACAGATTTGGCACGTGCACTTTATTGTGCAAGCCAAATCTGTGCTAACGACTTTCAAACAAATGTTGAAGTCTGCACGGGTTATCGTGCAGACTTCTTTTTTTCCCAGAAAGACGTCTACGCGGTAACTAAACCTGGGAAAAACAAAGAGAATGAGGAATGAAGCATGAATAAAAAAGTATTAGGTGCATTAGTTGTTTTGGCGGGCGTATTGGTTTTCACGGGCTTTGTGGAAATGCAAAAGGATAATAAAAAGACTGAGGTGCCAACGGTTGGCGTGTTGCAATTTATGTCGCATCCCGCGCTTGATCAAATCTATCTAGGCTTACGTGAAGGCCTAAAAGAAGGTGGTTATAAAGTGGGGACCGATGTGAAAATCGATTTCCAAAATGCCCAAGGTGATCAATCAAATTTGAAGACCATGTCAACGCGGTTTGCTGATGAAAAAGCGGCGGTCTCAGTTGGAATCGCCACACCGGCAGCGGTTGCGGTTGCCAATACCGTTAAAGATGCGCCAGTCGTCTTCTCAGCCTCAACGAACCCACTGGGCGCAAAGTTGGTGAAGAGCTATACGCACCCTGGTGGCAACGTAACTGGTGTGTCTGACCAAGCACCGTTGAAGGATCAATTAAAGATGATGCAAGCCTTGATGCCTAACTTAAAGACGGTAGGGATTATTTATACTTCTTCAGATGATTCAGCCACCACAGAAGCTAGCAAGTTTGAAAAATTAGCTAAAGCAGCTGGATTGACGGTTAAGAAGACGTCGATTGCTTCATCCAATGATTTGAACCAAACGTCATTACAATTGGTGCAAAATCACAATGTCGATGCCGTTTTCGTCCCAACTGACAATACGATTGCTGGGGCGATGACGACGTTGATTCAAAATACTGATGAAGCTGGCGTGCCAGTTTTCCCAACTGTTGATACAATGGTAGAACAGGGTGGTGTGGCTGCTGAATCAATTAATCAAAAGAAGATTGGGGTTGAAACAGGCAAGATGATCGCCAAGCTTTTGGACGGTTCAAAGCCAGCGGATACGCCAGTTGAATTTATGAAGCAAGGTGATTTGGTGATTAACAAAGCACAAGCCAAGAAGCTGGGGATTACGATTCCGGCTGAATATGCAAGTAAAGCCAAGTATGTGGAGAATGAGGTAAAGTAACATGGGCGTAGTTAGTTCAGCAATCGGACAAGGGCTTTTGTGGGCCGCGTTAGGAATTGGTTTATTCTTGACCTTTCGGATTTTAGACTTCCCAGATATGACCGTTGAAGGAACGTTTCCCTTAGGAGCGGCCGTGGCGGTGACGTTGATTACGATGGGGATTTCACCTATCATCGCGTCATTGGTCGCTGCGGCTGCTGGGGCGTTGGCAGGCTTGGTGACAGGCTTGTTGTACACCAAGGGCAAGATTCCAATTTTATTGGCGGGGATTTTGACCATGACGGCGATTTATTCAATTAATCTGCGGATCATGGGACAAGCTAATCGCTCATTGCTGGGCAAAACGACGATGTTTAACGACAAGGCGCTGAATTTCTTACCAACGAATTTTCCAACGGTGATTGTCGGCTTGATTATCATCACCGTGATTACGGTGGGGACGGCGATTTTCTTGCAAACTGAACTGGGGCAATCATTTATCGCCACCGGGGATAATGCCTCCATGGCCCGCTCGATGGGGATTAACACGGATCGGATGACGAACATGGGCTTGATGATTTCAAACGCCTTAATCGCTCTGGGTGGTGCATTGGTCGCTCAAAACAATGGCTTTGCTGATGTGAATATGGGGATCGGGATTATCGTTGTGGCCTTGGCATCCATTATCATTGGTGAAGTGGTCTTTAGCGAACAAATGACGCTGACTGACCGGTTGATCACAATTGTGATTGGCTCAATCTTGTATCGTTTCGTCTTGGTCGTTGTGCTCGCATTGGGCTTCAACGCCAACGATTTGAACTTGTTTAGCGCCGTGATCTTGGGCTTGGCTTTGTTGCTGCCACGGATTCGGAGTGGACTTAAGTTGAATTCAGTGATGAAAAACGGGGTGAAGGCACATGACTAATGCGAATTTAGAATTAATCGATGCAACCGTCGTGGTCAACGCTGGGACGAGTGAAGAAAAAACAATTTTAAAGCAAGTTAATTTGCAAATTCATGAAGGCGACTTTGTGACCTTGTTGGGTTCTAACGGGGCTGGCAAGTCGACGTTGTTCAACGTGATTGCTGGGACACTACCATTGACGTCAGGTCAAATTTTGGTCAGTGGCAAAGATATTTCGAAACTTAGCGAAACTGATCGAACATCATTTTTGGCACGCGTCTTTCAAGACCCTAAGTTAGGAACGGCACCGCGGATGACCGTTGCGGAGAATTTATTGTTAGCTGAACGTCGTGGGTTGTCGCGCCGCTTGAAGAACCGGGGCTTAAATGCTGAAAAGCGCGACGAGTTCGTACAGGTGGCCGCCACGATGGGTAATGGGTTGGATTCACGTTTGGAGATGGCAACGGGTGATTTGTCGGGTGGTCAACGCCAAGCCTTGAGTTTTTTGATGGCCACACGGCGCCGGCCAGATTTGTTGTTACTAGATGAACATACAGCGGCCCTTGATCCAAAGACGAGTGAGCAACTGATGGCCATGACCAATGAGCGAATTCATGAAGACGGCTTGACCGCTTTGATGATTACGCATCATTTGGAAGATGCCATTAAGTATGGTAATCGCTTGTTGATCATGAATGATGGGGCGATTTCATTGGACGTGAGTGGGGATGACAAGACAAAATTGACGATTCCTGACTTGTTGGAGTATTTCCATATTTATTAATAACAGCGCAAAACGCAGTCCTTGTGGGCTGCATTTTTTTAATTCATACAATTCATAAAAATGAGACAATTCCGTAAAACAATACTTACAAAACGTGCACGCCCCTATATATATATATATACTTTGTCAAGTATGTAAAAATTGAAAGTAGGTAGTAGGAATGAAAGTTAAAGTTAAAAAGCCGTTTTATAAGAAATGGTGGGTTTGGGTAATTGTTGTATTTGTGGTATTGCCGGTAATGGCGGCTGTAGCTGGTGGCGGAGACGAAGAAGCAGACGCCACAGCTACGGTTTCAACTGCAAAAATTGATAATGCCACGAAAGATCGTGATGCTATTTCAGAAAAATATAATGCCTTAGATGTGACTGGTAAGAGCTATTCGCAAGTCAAGGAGATGATTCTCAAAATTGATAAGCTAGCTACGATTAAAGAAAAGAATACCGCTGGTGATACTATTCATATGCCTGATGCGAAGGTAACAGAAATTACGTATCATAAAATTTTGGATTATGTGGAAGTATTCACAGATGTAAAACCGACAAAGACCACCTCTGAAACTAAGGCGGGTTCAACTACAAGTGCTTGGGATGATGCAACAAAGACATACACTGGCAAAAACGCCATCCTAAAGATTGATAGTGCCGAAAAAAGCCAAGATTTCGAAGGAAAACCAGTCATGGATATTAACTTCACGGTTACTAACACTGGAAATAAAGTGATGGATGTTCAAATGCTATTTCTTGAAGTCGCTAATGTAATTCAAAACAATGGGACGACATCAAACACCTTGGAATATGCTATTAAAATGGATGGGGCTGATGATCACTTGTCAGACCAATTAAATCCAGGGGCAACCACTTCTGGAACGTACTCATTTTCACTGGAGGACGAAACCACGCCAGTCACAATTGAGTTTAAGCAAGGTAGTTTCTACAAAAAAGATGCTGAGTATAAAATCAATCAATAGTTGAGATACAGGTTAATCAAAAGATTGTAGACGGTGAAAATATGTATAGGATAGTTAAAAAGCCATTGCATAAAAAGTGGTGGTTTTGGGTCATTGTAGTTGGGTATGTGGAATTCGTAGCCTTGATATTTATCGCTGTGGTGGTAGGTATGACTGGCGGGTTCTCGTCTGATACTTCTACAACAAAAGCTGCAGATACTGAAGTGACGACTGATTCTCTCAGCGACGCAGATGAGTTAAAAGAACAATATAATCAGTTGAATGTTGATGGCAAAAGCTATGCACAAGTCAAGAAAATGATTTTTAAAATTGATAAAGGGGCCACCATCAAAGAAAAAAATATTGACGGTGATACGATTCATGATCCCAAAGCTAAAGTGACGGAAATCGAATATCACACCATTTTGGACTATGTGGAAGTATTTACAAATGCAGCGCCCGAAAGAGTAGAAAAGACAAGTAGTTCGGTAAGTAGTTCTGTTGCGGCTAGTTCTGTTGCTAACGAAACTGAAAATCTCGACCCGAAACAAAAAAAGCTAAATGAGGAACTCAAGACGATTGGTATTGGGTATGAATTAGCTAAAGGTGATGACCTAACACGATATGAGGAGCAACCAATCGAACAAACTGAAAATTATATCACGGTGTTGCTTGCTTCTAATTCCTTACCAACGCAAAAGGAATTTTATAAAAATCCTCAGTATTGGAAGGATATATTGAATGAAGCGGCCAATGATACTAATGCAATCTACGGGACGGATCATGTTACTTTGAAATCATATTCAATTTGGACGGGAACAAATTTGCTCTACAAACAAGGTGAAGATTTCTAACTGATGCGTTGTAAAACAGGAGATGAGCATGATAACAACACAAGATTTTAATGACAAATTACAGACAGCTTATGTAGTTTCTGGGGTATTAACCAAAAAAGAATACAAATTTTTACCAGAAGTAATTAAAGCCGATGAAGAAATTCTTGCGCTGGCTTCTGGATTTATGACATATGTTACCTCGACGGGCAACGCTACTGCTGCTAATAGTAGTATTGGTTCAGGTGTTTTCGTGGTGACTAGTCAACGCTTGCTGTTTGTTGACAAAGGCATGGTGTTTGGGGTGAAGGTAACTGAAATTCCTAAGCACCACATAAACGGCGTGAATTATAACATTGGACCATTGTTTGGGAATATCATTGTTACGAACGGCTTTAAAAAAGTTGCGTTTGAAGGTATTGCTAAGGGTGGGGTTATTGGTGTTGTTGAGAGGATTAACAAACTCGCGGAAACAACAAACACTAATGATGCACCAAAGGTAATTGCGACTAATGAACAAAGTGTAACACCGGCGTATATTGTTGAATTAAAAGAGTTAAAAAACTTGCTAGATGTAGGTGTATTAACAAACGCTGAATTCGAGGCGAAAAAGGCTAGCATTCTAGCACGATAATTCAAACAGACAAAGGGGCTGATTGTTAATATTTAGTAGCCGGCTACGATATGTGGAAAATTCCCAAAGAATCCGGATATCACAGATTTTAACCGCTAGCTGGTAGAATTGTATGTGACTACTAACCGAGGTCTTAATGTGTAATCATTAAGTAATAATGGGAGAAAAATTATGGAAACAAAATATGGACGGGATTCATTTTTTGATGGTGGATTACTTGGTTTGATTGCGTGGACGATTTTAGGCGGACTTGTTACAGTATGTACGCTTGGACTTGCTTATCCATTGGCACTTTGTTGGATTTATGGTTGGAAGATCAATCATACAGTCATTGAAGGCAAGCGGATGAAGTTTTATGGGTCAGCAGTCGGCTTGTTTGGTAACTGGATTAAGTGGTTTGTACTGATTGTTATCACGCTGGGAATTTACGGTTTCTGGGTTGGTATCAAGCTGGAAGACTGGAAAGCTAAAAACACAACGTTTGTAAATTAAATATTTCAAGAAAAGCAGCCTATTCAACGGCTGCTTTTTTAATTCAAATTGAGTTTGACATAAAATAGCGATATTAAAATCAATAAAGTTAAACTTGTTATAAATTAGTAACCCAATCATTTGCTAAACCACATTTCAAATTGCTATACTTAGCAGATAAATTTGATGATATGGGGTTTTTATAATGTCAAAAATTGCCGTTTTGGTGGACAGTTCAAGTAACTTAACGCCCGCTCAATTAACTGAATATAACATTTTTGCCGTCAATGCACCGATTGTTGTTGGCGACCAGGTTTATCATGAAAACGAATCGTGGGCGACCTTGCCTGAGTTTTATGATTTCCAACGCACGTCTGAGACACCGTTGCAAACTTCACAAGTCGAGCCGGGCATTTGGTTGGCTAAGTTCAATGAAATCGCTGAACTTGGCTACACTGATGTGATTGTAGTTAGTTTATCAGCTGGGATTTCAGGGACTTTTTCAACGTTGCAAAGTTTGGCGTTGACGGTTGAAAATATTCAAGTAACCGCTTGGGATTCAATGATCGCGGCTGCTGGCGCCGGCAATCAAGCCTTGTTGGCGGCTAAATTAGCCTTGGCCGACACGCCCCTTGATGACATCATCACGGCGTTGACGGAATTGCGGGAAAGTACCAAAGTTTTGTTTGTGGTCGATGACATCAAGCACTTACAACGCACGGGCCGGATTTCTGGTGGGACCGCATTAGTTGGCTCACTTTTGAATATCAAGCCAATGTTGACTTTCAAGGATGGCAAGATTGAAGCCATCGGTAAAGAACGGCAAATGAAAAAAGCTTGGGCACATATCCAAGCAGACTTTGCTGAAGTGGTGGCCAATGCTTCCAAGCCAATTCGCGTATCGATCATCGATGCGAACAATGGGGGAATCGCTGACAAGTGGGCCGAAGAAATTACGGCTGCATATCCAGCAGACCAAGTCATTGTTGAACGTGGACCAATCGGCGCATTCATCAGTGTGCATACTGGTGAAAAGGCCATGGGCTTCATCTGGGGTACTGATTTTAACCAAATTTAAGCTAAAAACCCGCGGGCGCGTTGCTCACGGGTTTTATTTTGTCACCACCATGATGTGGTTGCCTTCAAAATCGGCGATATGAAACACGGTGTGGCCATCGATAATTTCGCTAGGTTGCGTTTGTTCAACGTAATAATTTTTGAAATGATTTTCCACGTCAATCGGCTTGTCGTTGACCAAAACTTCTACCGTCGTGGGGGTCTCGCTCAAGGTGAAATGGATTTGATCACCATGTAATGACAAGTGGGCCGCTTCATTTGCCCCAAACTCAGCCGGTAAATCGAAAACTTCGCGATAGAAGCGCACGGCGCGGACGATGTTTTGGGCTCCAATCGTACTTGGCTTAATTTGACTGACACGCATATTTTTACTCCTTTAACATCTTTTTTTAAATTATACGCCTAAATTTACAACATTTTGGTAGTTTGGTGGCATTTTCTTTATGTAGGGGTGAGGAGGAAAAAATATGGTTGAATCGACGGAACAAATTGCACGCTTGCTTGAAGAAAAGATTGGTGATTTGCCGCAAGAAGAATGTTGGGTGCTGTATTTTGACACGCAATTGCGCATTTTAGACATTGCTTGCATTGCCAAAGGGACGCTGGATAAGGTGATGATTCATCCACGTGATGTATTTCGGCGCGGCGTTGCACTCAATGCTTATGGTATCGTGGTCGCGCATAATCATCCCAGTGGGAAAGTGAGTTTATCTAATGGGGATGTGCAAGTCGCCCGCCAATTGGTGTTGTGTGGCAGTCTCTTGCAAATTCACGTGTTGGATTTTTTGGTGGTAACGCGCACGGATTATTTGAGTTATTTTGAGTTGGAAAAACTGCCCCAAATTCGTTTAGAAACGCTTTTAGAATTATGGACTACTCATGCAAATATGTGTTAAACTTGAACACAGCATCACATCATAAAAATGCATGTGACTAATAACCAAAAATTGAAATATAACAGAGAGAAAAGGGAATAGTGCCGTGTTTTCATTTGGAACTCGAAATGTCGGAATTGATTTAGGAACTGCAAATACGCTTGTTTACATCGATGGTAAGGGAATCGTTTTGCGCGAACCATCAGTTGTGGCGCGTAATACTAAGACTAACGAAGTAGTTGCTGTGGGAGCTGCTGCCAAAGATATGCTAGGCCGGACACCAGGTTCAATCCGGGCGATCCGTCCAATGCGTGACGGCGTAATTGCTGATTACGAAACCACAGTTGCCATGTTGAAGTATTACCTTGGTAAAGCTTTGGGTGGCCGTGGTTCAAAGCCATATGTGACAGTTGGGGTACCTTCAGGCGTTACGGCTGTTGAACGACGCGCCGTAATTGACGCTGCTCGGGTGGCTGGCGCACGTGATGCATATGTCATCGAAGAACCGTTTGCGGCTGCCGTTGGGGCTGGCTTGCCCGTTATGGAACCAACCGGCTCAATGGTTGTTGACATGGGTGGTGGAACGACTGATGTAGCCACAATTTCACTTGGTGGGATCGTGTCATCACGTTCAATCCGGATGGCCGGCGATAAGTTTGATGAAGCCATCATGACTTACATTCGCCAAAAGTACTCAGTCTTGATTGGTGAACAAACCGCTGAACGTTTGAAGATGGAAATTGGGTCTGCTGATGTCTTGGCCGCCAAGGAATTACCTTCTTCAAATGCGCGTGGGCGTGATTTGGTAACTGGTTTGCCAAAGACGGTTGAAATTAAAGCTGAAGATGTAGCGATTGCCATTAAGGATGTCGTGGCTGAAATCATCACGGCCATCAAGGAAACGTTGGAAGAAACGTCACCTGAAATTGCTGCTGACGTAATCGACCACGGAATCGTCTTGACGGGTGGTGGCGCATTGTTGAAGAATATCGACAATGTCATTGCTGAAGCTACCAAAGTGCCGGTCTTTATCGCACCAGAACCATTGGATGCCGTGGTTATCGGTACCGGTGAAGCATTGAAGTCAATTGATGTATTAAAAAACAATTAATTAACAAGGAGCGCCGCACCATATCTGGGGCGACGTTCTTTCGTTTCAAGAGGAAGCTAAATAATGAAGAACGTTTTTACCTCACGCCGGTTGGTAGTGGCGGTCCTGATTGTGATTATTACCATCGGGGTCATTACGGTCAGTTCCAAATCAAAAAACAGTCAGAGCGAGCCGTCATTGCCGAGCCGTATTATTTCTGATGTCACGGGGTGGATGTCAGACATTGTTTCAGTACCAATTGGAACGGTACATAATGGGTTTAACAGCTTGGAAAACTTGATGGATACGTATCAAGAGAACCAGAAGATGGCGTCAAAAGTTGATCAACTGGCCCAGGCTAAAGTGCAACTCCAAATTTTGAAAAACGAGAATAAGGCCTTAAAGAATCAACTGGGCATTAGTGATACTTTGACGGATTATAACGTGGTTAATGCCGTGGTTATTTCGCGGTCACCGGTTAATTGGCAATCACAATTGATTATCAATCGGGGCAGCAATTCAGGAATCAAAAAAGACATGCCAGTCATGGGTTCTGGTGGGCTTGTGGGACGCGTTTCACAGGTCAATACCACGAATTCAAAGGTTGAATTGATTTCTGATGACAGCCAAACCGCTAATCGCTTTGCCATTCGCGTTTCAACGAGTGGTGGGCAAACGGTTGACGGGATTATTACCGCATTTGATCAAGCTAAAAACTTGATTGAAATGGGTGAAATTACCTCAAATGTCGACGTTAAAAAGGGTGACTTGGTTACGACGTCTGGCCTTGGTGGGATTACCCCGGCTGGCTTATATGTTGGTAAAGTGGCCAAGGTATCTACTGGTGATTATGGTTTGTCAAAGACCATTCAAATTACGCCGGCGACCGATTTCAACAATGTGCCGGTTGTCTCAGTTGCAATTCCTAAGTGATGAATAAAAGCATTATGACGTCAATCCATTAACATGGGATTGGCGTTTTTGGTTATAATGGAACTAATCTAAATTTTCACAAGGGAGCTGCCAATGTTGACGCAAACTATATTAATGTTAGTCACGGGGGTCTTTGCGGGTATCTTGGGTTCGATTTTGGGCCTAGGTGGTGGCATTATCGTGACGCCGATTTTAACGCTGATGGGCGTTGATATTAAATATGCAATCGCCGCCTCAATTATTGCTGTGATTGCCACATCATCAGGCTCGGCCATTGCGTTTTTAAAAGATGACGTCTTGAATTTGCGTGTGGCGATGTTTTTAGAGATTTTCACGACGATTGGCGCATTAATTGGCGCAATTTTGGCCGTGTGGTTTGACGGCACGGTGCTATATTTCTTGTTTGGTTCATTGCTGATTTTCCAAGCCTGGAATATGTGGCAAAAGTTGCACAACAAAAAAGATGCCACCGTTAATGCGCAAACGGATACACTGGCCACGAAACTACAATTGAACGGTTCATATTATGATAAAAATTTGCAAAAACAAATTGATTATTCATTGACGAACGTTCCTGGTGGCGCAACGGTTATGTTTGGCGCTGGGATTGCTTCAGGCTTATTGGGCATTGGTTCAGGAGCGTTTAAAGTCATGGCGATGGATGGCGTGATGAAAATGCCTTTGAAGCCATCGTCATCAACTTCGAATTTGATGATGGGGGTTACGGCTGCTGCATCTGCGACGGTGTATTTCTTTCATGGGATGATTCAACCCGTGATTGCGGTGCCCATGGCATTAGGGATTTTAGTGGGTTCAACGCTGGGCTCGCGAATTATGCAATATTTGCCAGCTAAACGGATTCGCCAAATCTTTATTCCAGTCGTCTTGATTATGGCCGTGCAATTGTTGCTGAAAGGGTTGCGGGTGTTGTGATGAAACCAGAATTAAAGCAAGAAATGGATCACATGGAAGTCCAAATTGGGCAAATTATGCGCGTCGGGGTGTTTATCGCGGTGGCTTTGATGGTCGTTGGGATTTTGTTGGTGTTAGTTAAGCCCAACACGAATATGAATGCTTATACGCAATTTACGCACCTTGATGCGATGTTTGCGGGGATGGTACAACTGCACCCGTTAGCTTGGTTAATGGCCGGATTGTTGATGTTGATTTTGACCCCAGTTTTGCGGGTGGTGGCGTCTATTTTTGCGTTTGCTAAGGTGCATGACATGATTTATGTCTGGATTACGGTGGCGGTGTTTGCAATTTTAGTCGTTGCGATATTGTATGGTCATTCCGGGGTTTAGTTAACGCAAAACGTCAAGTCTCCCGCCCTTATCATTGACGATAACTAGAATTGTGCGTACAATAAAAACTTGTAATAAGACATAGAGGTCGCAACCAACATTAGTAACATTTCGAGTCGGTAGACATTGACGGATGTGAAAGGGACGGTTGCCGAAATGGATTGGTTGGCAAATCAATCTGTTGGGCTAAGCGTGAATAACGCTTAGACTGTCGCAGCAAAATTTGTCGGCTGCGGGGCGCTATCGACACAACTATTGACTTGATTTAAGTCTGTAGTCTGTTGGTATGCAGACTACAGGCTTTTTGTATTTAACAATATGCTTGTGCTTTGTACGGTAGACATCGACCTTTCATAGATGGAGGAATGTTATGTCAGAAAGTAATAATGTTGGCTTGAAGCGGACGATGAAAACACGCCACCTTTCAATGATTGCCCTAGGTGGGACGATTGGAACGGGGTTGTTTGTCACGTCGGGTGCCACAATTTCACAAGCAGGACCAATGGGGGCGCTGCTTGCCTATGCGGTCATCGGGATGATGGTGTTCTTCTTGATGACGAGTTTAGGTGAGATGGCGACACATGATCCGGTTTCTGGTTCATTTTCCGTGTACGCTGATAAATATGTCGAACCTGCTTTTGGGTTTGCCATGGGTTGGAATTATTGGTTTAACTGGGCGATTACCGTGGCAGTTGAAGCAGCAACCGTTGGGGTGGTCATGCAATATTGGTTACCAAGCATCCCAGGCTGGGTTTGGGCTGCAGTTGTCTTAATCTTAGTGACCGCGATTAATTTGATGTCGGCCAAGACGTATGGTGAAACTGAATTTTGGATGGCGCTCATCAAGGTGATTGCCGTTATCTTATTCTTGATTGTTGGTTTAATGACCATCGTCGGGATTATGGGACATCAACCAGACGTGGGCAAGAATCTGTCAGCTGATGGTCACTTCGGCTTTGTCGGTGGGATGAATGGAATTTTGGCCGTCTTCATGGTCGCTGGGTTCTCTTTCCAAGGTACTGAATTAGTCGGAATTACCGCTGGTGAATCAGAAACGCCTGAAAAGTCAGTGCCGGCTGCGATTTCACAAGTCTTTTGGCGAATTTTGCTGTTCTATATCTTCTCAATCTTTATCATCGGTGCGATTATTTATTATAAAGACCCATCATTGTTGAAGGCGTCAGAAAGCAATATTGCCGTGTCACCATTCGTGTTGGTCTTCAAACAAGCTGGCTTTGCATTGGCGGCTTCGGTGATGAACGCGGTGATCTTAACGTCGGTCACTTCATCAGCTAATTCTGGTATTTATGCCTCATCACGGATGTTGTGGGCGATGGCAAAAAACGGCATGGCACCCAAGGTTTTTGGTAAGGTGAATAGCCGGACTGGGATTCCGGTGCCAGCCTTGTTGTTGACGGTTGCTGTTGGTGCTTTGTCATTCTTGACAAGTATCTGGGGACCCCAAATTTATTATTATTTGACGGCCGCATCAGGGCTGACTGGCTTCATTGCCTGGATTGGAATTGCGGTCTCACATTATCGCTTCCGCCGGGCGTGGGTGGTACAGGGGCACTCAGTTTCTGAATTGCGCTACCATGCCAAGTGGTTCCCCATCGGCCCAATTTTGGCACTGATCTTAAGTATCGTGGTCGTAATTGGACAAGATACCGCCTCATTTAGCGGACCAATTGCACATTGGAATTGGCAAGCGATTATTACGACGTACATGTCAGTGCCACTGTTCTTGATTTTGTACTTTGTCTATAAGTTTAGGCATAAGAGTAAGTTGCGTGATTTAGCGGATGTGGACTTGATTCCATCACGGGATGCAGAAATTGCCCCTAAATAAAACATACTAAAATGTAAAAATATTATTTATTTTTGCATTTTTTATTTGGATTAGTAAAAGTATGTATCCGTTTTCATCATTGAGAACATGCAATTTGCACTATTTTTGCGGACTGAAGACAGGGTTGGTATGCTAAAAAGTAAGGGATTAAACAGATGACTTTTTGCATAAATTGGAGTAAAATTATTGTCAGTTAGGTAAATAGATACCAACATATTCAAAGGAGATTTCATAATCATGAAGAAGACCAAGATTGTATCAACCCTTGGACCTGCGTCAAGTGACGTCGAGACGATTGCAAAGATCATCGAAGCCGGGGCCAACGTTGTTCGTTTTAATTTCTCACACGGAGATCACGAAGAACAAATGGGTCGTATGAACGCTGTACACGAAGCCGAAAAGTTGACTGGCAAGAAGGTTGGTTTCTTGTTGGATACTAAGGGTGCCGAAATCCGTACGACTGTTCAATCAACTGGTAAAATTGAGTTCAACATCGGTGACGTTGTGCGTATCTCAATGGATGGTTCACTTGAAGGTACTAAGGAAAAGATTGCTGTTACTTACCCTGGTTTGTTTGACGACGTTATCGTTGGCGGACACGTTTTGTTTGACGATGGTAAGCTTGACATGGTTATCACTGAAAAAGACGCAGCAACTAAGGAATTGGTTACTGAAGTTCAAAATCATGGTTTGTTGGGATCACGTAAGGGTGTTAACGCACCTGGTGTTTCAATCAACTTGCCAGGTATCACTGAAAAAGATGCTGATGATATCCGTTTTGGTTTGACACAAGGAATCAACTTTATCGCTGCTTCATTCGTGCGTAAGGCCCAAGACGTTTTGGACATCCGTGCAATCTTGACTGAAACTGGTAACGAACACGTTGCTATCATCCCTAAGATCGAATCTCAAGAAGGTATCGATAACATGGATGAAATCTTGGCCGTTTCTGATGGTTTGATGGTTCCTCGTGGTGACATGGGTGTGGAAATTCCTGCTGAAAATGTGCCATTGGTACAAAAGGAAATGATCCGCAAGATGAACGCTGCTGGTTTGCCAGTTATCACGGCAACTGACATGTTGGATTCAATGCAAGAAAACCCACGTCCTACACGTGCCGAAGCTTCTGACGTTGCCAATGCTGTATTCGACGGAACTGACGCTACTATGTTGTCAGGTGAATCAGCCAACGGTGACTACCCAGTTGAATCAGTTGCTACAATGGCCCGGATCGATGAAAAGGCAGAAACTGCTTTGGCATTGAACGGTCGTCACGTAAACAACTATGATGCATCAGATATTACTGAATCAGTTGCGGCCTCAGTTGCCGAAGCTACTAAGAATATCGACATCAAGGCTATCGTTGCTTCAACTAAGTCAGGTTACACTGCTAAGTTGATCTCAAAGTACCGTCCAAATGCTGATATCTTGGCTTTGACATACGATGAGAAGGTTGAACGTAACTTGATGTTGTATTGGGGCGTTAACCCAATCATCGCTGAAGCCCCATCAAGCACTGACGAAATCATTGCAGCAGCCAAGAAGTTGGTTGTTGAAAAGGGTATCGCTGCTAAGGGTGACAAGATTATCGTCGTTGCTGGTGTAGCTACTGAAGCTGGCTCAACTAACTTGATGACTATCCAAACGATCGACTAATATTAAAATTTTTAAAACGAAAGCGTGCCGAAATATCGGTGCGCTTTTATTTTTTTAAATTTTTTAAAAAAGAGTGAATAGCCTTGGCTCAGTTGATTTGGTATAAATAAAGTAGTTGATAAATTATCACTTGGATACATCAGCCAAGAAGTAGCCGAGTGATAGTTCATCAATAAAAAATTAATAATGTTGCGATAAGTGTTAGAACCACATTGGGGGAGTTCTATCTTTTTTATGCACTTTTTTGTTTTTTGGCTGAGACATTTAAAGATGTGAATCTAACACTTAGGCGGTGATGTTTAAAGGGGTTAACATGATTGAAGTCACTGATTTGACGGTTGGTTATGCAAGTCAACCAATTTTGTCAAATCTCACTATTAACTTTGAGCCGGGGAAGATTACCGGCATCATTGGACCAAATGGCGCTGGGAAGTCCACGCTGATTAAGGGTATTTTGGGGTTAATCAAGCGTCAAGGCGGCCTTGTGGAGTTGAACGGGGATCCAATCGCGGCGAGGCTGAAAAATATCGCCTATGTTGAACAACGGGCGGCACTGGATTTAAGTTTCCCGATTAACGTGTTTGATACAGTGTTGACGGGGACGTATCCCAAGTTGGGGTTATTTAAAAATCCGACGATGGTGGATAAAAAGGCTGTTGAGGGGGCGTTGAATACCGTTAAGCTATCCGATTTTGGTGAACGCCAAATTGGTGAGCTATCGGGTGGCCAATTGCAACGAGTATTTGTGGCGCGCGCCATTGTCCAAGCTGCTGATGTCATTATTTTAGATGAGCCGTTCGTGGGGATTGATATGAAATCTGAAGCGGAAATTATGGCGGTGTTCAAAGCGTGGCAAGCCGTTGGGAAAACGATTATTGTCGTCCACCATGACCTCAATAAAGTGACCAGTTATTTTGATAATTTAGCGATTATTAATCGCGGCATCATTGCGCATGGACCAACACAAGAGGTATTTAATAAAGCCAATATCACCAAGGCCTTTAGTGGCGACTTGTCAGCAATTTTATTTGAAGGTGAGGAACGTCAAGATGCATAGTATTAGTTTGTTTATTGATGGGTTGATGCAATATAACTTCTTGCAAACCGCCCTGATTACCGCGATCATGGTCGGCATTATGTCAGGGATTGTTGGTTCATTTATCATCTTGCGGGGGATGTCTTTGATGGGGGATGCGATTTCCCATGCTGTTTTGCCAGGGGTGGCTGTGGCTTACATGCTGGGAATGAATTTATTGATTGGTGCATCCTTGTTTGGAGTGTTAGCGGCCATCTTAATTGGTGCCGTGACATTAAAGTCAAAGTTGAAAAATGATACGGCGATTGGAATTGTCTTTTCAGCATTTTTTGCCTTAGGATTCATTTTGATTTCATTGGCTGAATCATCAACTAATTTGCACCACATATTGTTTGGAAATGTGTTGGCCGTTTCAGACAGTGATTTGATTACAACCGCTGTCGTCTTGGCCATTGTGTTATTATTTACGACGATCTTTTATAAGGAATTATTGATTACATCATTTGATAACACCTTTGCACAAGCATATGGGCTAAGGACACAAATTGTGCATTATGCCTTGATGTTGGTGTTGACCTTGGTCACTGTGACCGCGTTACAAACGGTCGGCATAATCTTGATTGTGGCCATGTTGATTACACCTGCTGCAACTGCCTTTCTATGGACGAATCGCATGGCTTACATGATTATGATTGCTGCTGGGTTCTCAGTGGCAGCCTCAGTCATTGGGCTATATCTGAGCTTTACTTTTAATTGGGCATCTGGGCCAGCCATTGTGTTGACCGCCGCAATCTTCTTTACGATTGCGTTTATCTGCTCACCAAAACAAGAAATTCTATTTAAAAAACGGGGGAATGTACAATGCATAAGCAATTAATCGTTATTTTGGGAGTCATCGCCGTGTTAATTGGTGGGGTCGTGTGGTTCACATCGATGCACCAAGGTGGCAAGACCGTGCAACATGCTAAATTACACGTGGTAGCGACTAACTCGATTATCGGGAATATGGTCGAAGAAGTGGCGGGCGACAAAGTTGATATTCATTTCGTGGTACCGCGTGGGACGGATCCGCACGAATATGAACCACGCCCCAAGGATGTCTCAGCCACCCAAGAAGCTGACGTTTTGTTCCACAATGGGTTAAATCTGGAAACTGGTGGTTCAGGTTGGTTTAAAAAGCTATATCAAAATGCCAATAAGAAGGTCGATGTTGAAGTCTTCGCCGCATCAAAGGGTGTTAACGCCATGCATTTGACGGATGCGGGGAAGGAAAATGAGGAAGATCCCCACGCTTGGTTGGATTTGAAAAATGGGATTAAGTACGTCAAAAATATCGAGCGCGTGTTGGCGGCCAAAGATCCTAAGAACGCCAAGTATTATGCCGCACGGACTGACAAGTATGTGGCTAAGTTAACTGCGTTGGATACGACGGCCAAAACTAAGTATGCCAATATCCCAACTGAAAAAAAGTTATTGGTTACGTCTGAAGGCGCCTTTAAGTATTTCTCAGCTGCATATGGCATCAAGCCAGCCTTTATCTGGGAAATCAATACTGAAGCCCAAGGAACACCTGAGCAAATGAAACAGGTCTTGACGACAATTCGCGCTACCAAGGTACCGGCCTTGTTCGTGGAAAGTTCAGTCTCACCCAAAGCCATGGAAAAGGTGGCCAAGGAAACTGGCTTACCAATCTATGCCAAGTTGTACACGGATTCATTAGCTGCCCGTGGTCAAAAGGGCGATACGTATTATGACATGATGAAATGGAACCTTGATAAGATTCACGAGGGGATGAATAGTTAAGTGCTAAAAAGCCATGTGGGAATTAAGCTTCCACATGGCTTTTTTGTGTAGATTGCTTAAGCAAAAACATGCTAGTTGACTGGTATTATGGTATTCTAGAATTAAATTTTAAGAGCGAGGCAAATGAGCATGGCGTGGCAAGAAGTACTTGTTGATACCCAGACTGAAGCAGTTGAAGCAATCAGTAATATATTGATGGAGGCCGGGGCCCAAGGGATTCAAATTGAGGATGCTAATGATGTGGCTAATTTTGAACCGCATGATCCGACGGTGACAATCGATTGGGCGACCGTGGCGCATTTAGAAACTGGGGCAACCGTGGCTGGTTATTTTGCTGAAGATATTAATTTGGCTGAGGTGCTAAGTGATGTCAAAAGCCGGGTTGGACAATTGGCTGGGTTTGGTTTAAATGCCAAGCCTGGTTTAGTGCGGGTTAATAGTGTATCTGAGCAAGCTTGGGCAACAGAATGGCAGAAGTATTATCACCCGGTGCGCTTGACGCGTTATTTAACGGTTTTGCCCAAGTGGGAGACTTACGAACCAACAGATGCTTTCGAGCAAGTCATTGTCTTGGACCCGGGGATGGCATTTGGTACAGGAACACACCCAACGACCCAATTAATGGTGCAAGCTGAAGAAGTTGTGATTCGCGGTGGTGAACGCGTGTTGGATGTCGGGACTGGCTCAGGGGTCTTGTCGATTCAAGCCCGTTTGTTGGGAGCTGCATCGGTCGTGGCGACTGATATTGATGAAGTTGCGGTTGCATCAGCCAAGTTGAATCTAGCGCTTAATCCTATCGCCACTAATATTGAGGTCCTAGCGTCAGATTTATTGCGCGATGTGCCGGTGCAACAATTTGATGTGATTGTCGCCAATATGTTATCAGAGGTTTTGGTACCGTTGATTCCACAGATGGCAGCGTATGTCCATCCTGGCACGAAGATTTTACTGTCGGGGATTTATTATGACAAAGCAGCGATGATTACTAGCGCCTTGGAAGCACAAAATTATGTAGTTGACCAGGCCACGCATTTGGGTGATTGGTATGGAATTATTGCCCATGTGCCAAATGAGGATGAATAATGCAACGATATTTTTTAACTGAAGATTTTGATGGCGATGAATTTGTCTTGTCCACGGATATTGCACACCATTTTATGACGGTGTTACGTGGGAAGGTGGATTCAACGGCTGAGTTCGTTTTGCCTGACCGTCAAACGCTCTTAATTGCCAAGGTAATTGAGGCGAATGGTGAGTTCACCAAGATGCAGGTCATCAAGCGTGAGCAAGTCAATGTTGAATTGCCGATTGAGACCACGCTCATATTGGGCTTGGCGAAAGGTGATAAGCCTGAATTGGTCGTGCAAAAAGGCACGGAATTAGGTGCCCACCACTTTATTTTCGTTGAAACTGAGTGGTCGGTTGTGCATTGGGGTAGTAAAGCTGAGCGCAAAATTGAACGGTTGCAAAAAATTGCCCAATCGGCGGCTGAACAAAGCCATCGGAATATGATCCCTGACATAATTTATGTTGAGCGTTTACAAGCGTTGACATTGTCTGATAGTATGATTAAAGTTGTTGCATGGGAAGAAAGTGCTAAACAAGGTGAACGGGCCAATTTGGTCCAAGCGTTACAAGCTGCCAAAACGGCACCGGCGATTGGCTTTTTGATCGGGCCAGAAGGTGGGTTATCACCGGCTGAACTGACCTTGTTAACTGAGCACATGAACTTTGTGGCGGCTGGGTTTGGGCCACGCATTTTACGGGCTGAAACGGCGCCGTTTTATGCGTTGAGTGCGCTCAGTTATGCCTTAGAATTAGAAAATAAATAAGCCTTGCATTGGAGGAGACAAAATGACACGCATGAATGAAATTTTTAATTGGAAATTTTGGATTTGGCAACCGCTTTTGGGCATTGTTTTGCCGTTGATCATTAATTTATTGCCAGGTAGTTGGTTTACCTTCAAAGTGGTTGTGGCGATTTTTGCGGTCAACATGGTTTTGAGTGTGATTGTGGGAATGTATCTCCGTAAACACGGGTCATTTTGGATCTTGTTGATTGTTTGGCCATTGATTTTCTTGATTTCAGTATGGCTGCATATTAATTCCGCTAACTATGGCTATTACATGGCGTTGACGTATCTGGTGATTGAGTTATTTGCTTTCACACGTGGCCAAGAAGAAGAAATTGATGTTGATGAACAACTGCCCATTGATGGTGGGATGAAGAATTTATAGACGTGATAAACAGTTAATGCTTGCATTAGCTGTTTTTTTACGCGCAAAGTGGGAAAACCTCCCACCAACGCCCCACCAGCAAAATCAGAAATCATTAAGACCGTCAAAGCGCATTTTGACGGTCTTTTTTTGTTGGTCTGGGCTGATTTTTGCGACGCGAACTGGCGTGATTGAAAATTGTAATTAAATTGAAATAAATATACATAATTCTAGGTATATCAAGGGGTTAGGCGGTTTTGAGGTAAAATGACGGTGTGGGGGATAGTGGTAAATAGTGGAACTATGTGGTGGAAAGTGGTAAATTATCAGTAATGGAAACTACGCAAAGGCCCGAGTGCGCACTTTTTTGAAAGTAGCACGGCCGCAATTAATCCGAAAGGGGGATAACTGCTCATGTTTATGGGAACTTACGAACATTCACTAGACACCAAAAATCGACTAATTATCCCCGCTAAGTTTCGGAATCAATTGGGCGATAAATTCGTCATTGTGAAGTGGATGGAAAAATCACTGCACGCTTTTACCATCGAAGGGTGGGAAGCTTACAACGAACAGTTGAACCAATTGCCTTCAACCAACAAGGCTGCGCGTCAATTCAAACGGTTCATCTTCTCGGGTGCCGCGGATGTCGAATTTGACCGCGCTGGTAGAATCAGTATTCCCAGTGATTTGAAGAATTATGCAACCCTGGATAAAGACGTGGTCATTATCGGTGGTGGTGAAGCTTCATTTGAAATTTGGGATGCTCAAACCTTCAAGGCTTACAACGATGACACGGCAAATAATTTTGACGAAATCGTTGATGACTTTGACTTTGATATTTAACACACGCATCTGACCATGTTATGAGGTGACCAAATGGCTGAATTTAATCACGTGACTGTTTTGTTAAACGAAGCGATTCAAAACTTAGCCGTGCAACCTGATGGCGTGTATGTCGATGCGACCCTCGGTGGAGGTGGCCATTCACAATTACTTGCTAGTCAATTGACGACTGGGAAGCTGTGGTCATTTGATCAAGACCAAACGGCGATTGATTATAACAAGGAACATTTGGCTGGCGAATTAGCCGCTGGTAAAATCGCCTTTATTCAAAACAACTTCCGCAATTTGGCTAGTGCCTTAACTGAAGTTGGCGTGGCTGGGATTGACGGGATTGTATATGACCTTGGAGTTTCATCACCACAGTTTGATGATGGACAACGCGGTTTCTCATACAACTACGATGCGCCGCTGGATATGCGGATGAATCAAAGCCAGGAATTAAATGCCCACACGGTGGTTAATGAATGGTCATTCAACGATTTGATGCGGATCTTGTCACGCTATGGTGAAGAAAAGTTTGCTAAACAAATTGCCCGCGCGATTGAACGCCAGCGTGCAGTTCAACCGATTGAAACGACTTTTGAATTAGTTGAGGTCATCAAGTCGGCGATTCCGATGGGGGCGCGCCGGACGGGTGGGCATCCCGCCAAGAAGTCATTTCAAGCAATCCGGATTGCCGTCAATGATGAACTGGGAGCCGTTGAAGAATCGTTGCAACAAGCTTTGGATATTTTGAATGTGCATGGCCGCATTGCTGTCATTACATTCCACTCACTAGAAGATCGCTTAGTTAAGACGATGTTTAAAGAAAAGACGTCATTACCTGAATTACCCGCTGGCTTGCCGGTGATTCCAGATGAATTACAACCCGACTTTAAAGCCATCACGCGCAAGCCAATTACACCAGGCACAACTGAGATGGCAGAAAATCATCGTGCTCACTCAGCAAAATTACGTGTGATTGAACGCATTCGATAGTGTAGACATAGTTACAAAAAACAAGGATAATAGAAAGCAGGTACGAGCATGGCACAAGCAGTTCGTTCAACTCAATATGGTACCGCCGCACCTCGGTTAGAGCCCAAAGTTCGGCAGAAGCGCTTAGTTAAGCGCCATGTTAAATTTCAACCAGTGCTCTGGTCATTGAGCGACGTCATGCATGGTGTCGTGGCTTTGATGCTTGTGGGCGTGGCTTTGTTTGCTTTTGTCACTATGAAGAACATGATCGACCAACAACAAAACGTGGCGACCACAACGGCAGCTAAGGTCGAAGCAGTTCGGGATTTGAATAATACCGCTAAAGAACAAATTAGTTCATTAACGACGCAACAACGCATGAATGACATTGCCGCTAAAAATGGGCTAACCATGCAAAATCAAAATATTAAAAATGTAAAGTAATCAAGTGCCTAGGCATTATGACCGTATAACTTAGTGGCAAAAGCTACTAAGTTATATTTTGGTAAATAGGCCTAATTAAGGTAAGAGGAAAAACGGATGTCAAATAAACAACACTTCAAGCGGTCACGAATTTCAGCCTTATTGGTACTAGTGGCAATGGTTTTAGTCGTTGTCTATATTGGTTACCGTTTTTTTTCAATTGCTTTTACTCATGAAGTCGACAATCAAAACTTGCAAGCCAAATCACAAGAACTCTATCAATCCCAAAACGTGGTGATGGCCAAGCGTGGCCAAATTTATGATGCGATTGGGAATGTGCTGGCTGAAAACGCCTCAACTTACACGGTCGTGGCAGTTTTAGATGATAATCAAAAAAGTTATATAAAGAAAAGCGATGTTTGGCCAGTTGCCAAGGAGTTGGCCGAGGCACTCGGTGGGAAACAAGAAGATTATGTCAAAATTTTGCAAAAAGGCCTGAAAGAAAAGAAATTCCAGGTGCAATTCGGTACGCATGGTCAAAACCTCAGCATCGATGAATACAAGGCTTTGAAGAAGCGTGACATTAAAGGCATCGATTTCACGACCCAGCCATCACGCTTGTACCCAAATGGCCAATTTGCGTCTGATTTGATTGGTTATTTTAACCGCAAAGATGATGAAGTCAAAGGGATTGCCGGGATTGAACTTGGTAAAAATACGCTGTTAAAGGGTAAAAATGGGATTCGGACAACCAGTGTTGATGACAAGGACACGTCGGTTGCCAAAAAGACTACCGCCGCGGCGAACGGGGATGATATTTATACAACGTTGAATATGAAGTTGCAGGCATCGTTGGAAACTAAGATGGATGCGCTGAATTCACAGATGAAACCCAAAGAAGCTTTTGCAATAATGATCGACACCCAAAATGGCGATATTGTGGCTGAAACTCAACGGCCAACATTTAATGCTACGACTGGTAAAGGCTTTGGTGATTTTTGGCCGGACTTATTGGTGCAACAATCATATGAACCAGGTTCGGTTATGAAGGGGATCATGTTGGCGACTGCGATTGATACTGGCAATTGGGATCCAAATGCCACCTATCAATCGGGAACCTTGAAAATCGGTGATGAGAAGGTGACCGACTGGAACAACGGCCAAGGTTGGGGCATTATTCCGTACGCCTGGGGAATTGCTGAGTCTTCAAACGTGGCGATGGCGATGACTGAACAAAAAGTCGGCGCGGAAACCTGGGAGAAATATATTCATGCTTTCCAGTTTTTGAAGTCAACTAAGTCAGGTTTGCCAGGTGAAGAAGCCGGCGAAATGAATTTCCGTTATCCAATTGAACAAGCCAATACGGCCTTTGGACAAGGAATTTCGGTGACGCCAATGCAAATGGTCCAGGCGTATACGGCGATTGCTGGGGATGGAAATGAGATTCAACCACAT
This sequence comes from Lactobacillaceae bacterium, assembly GCA_031289015.1. Classification (GTDB taxonomy): domain Bacteria; phylum Bacillota; class Bacilli; order Lactobacillales; family Lactobacillaceae; genus Weissella. Next base: position 13,514 of record JAITQG010000031.1, on the reverse strand, counting down.
TACATCAAAAAGATTGTTGATCCGAATACGCGTAAGGTTATTTATACGGCTAAACGCCAAAAAGTTGCCAAGCCAATTTCTAAAAAGACGGCTGAAGCAACCCGTAAGCAATTAGAAGACGTTATTTATTCAGAACATGGGATTGCACCAATGTATGCTATCCCTGATGTGCGGACGACTGGTAAGTCTGGAACGGCGCAAGTGTCAACGGGTGGTAGTTATAGTAAGCCGGGTGATAATGCCAATGAAATTCACTCGTGGATGGGGATGGCACCGGCGGATAATCCACGGTATATGATGTATATCGTGGTTAAGCAACCCCAAGACAATACGCAGGGGGTGTCGACTGAAATGTCTAAAGTCTTTGTGCCAATGATGCAACAAGCCTTACAGATGACCGCGGCTGATAACAAAGTGGTGGTCAGTTCATCACAAGTCGTGACGACACCCACCCTCAAAGGTGAAGCGACTAGCTCTGCGCAACATGAAGTTGAAGCAAATAATTTAGTGGCGACGGTTGTTGGAGATGGTAAAATAGTTTTGGGTCAATTCCCCCAAGCTGGAATTAAAACATTGAAGAATCAACGGGTGATTTTGTACACCGGCGGCAATGTTGATGTACCAGATATGCATGGGTGGTCAAAAGCGGATGTCTTTGGTTGGGCAGAACTCGCTGATATAAAAATCAATTCAACTGGGAATGGCTTTGTGTATGCACAGTCAGTGGTGCCAGGTAAGCGCTTGGATTCTGGCATTCATGAATTGACGATTGAATTTAAAACGCCAAAGGAATAGCTTGGCAAGGAGAGAGATTATGACAATTTGGTTGGCAGGCTTGATTACAGCATTTTTGGCCACATTAATTGTGGTTCCCGTGCTGCGGGATTGGTTTAAAAAGATTAAAGTCGAACAGTTAGTGATGCGTGAAAATGCCAATGGACCTGATCATGGGTTTAAGGTGGGGACCCCAACCATGGGTGGGGCCGGCTTTATTCCAGTGGTGGTGGTTTTGTACATCGTTTTGGCGTTGATTTTTGGCGTTGGTAGTTTTGATGGCTGGGCGGCCATCTTAGCCATTGTGGCCTATGCCGTTGTGGGGGCGTTTGATGATAGTATCAAAATTTTTAATCACCGGGATGAAGGCTTTCGGTTCTTGCCTAAGTTGTTTGCCCAAATTGGGGCGGCCGTGTTGGCAGTCGTCGTGTTAGCATTGGGTGGTTTTAACTTTGTGATCCATCTACCATTTGGGTTGCCAGCCATTCACAATGTGGTTTTGTTCGCCTTGTTTGCGATTGTCTGGTTAGTTGGCTGGTCAAATGCGACCAATTTGACGGATGGGTTAGATGGGCTTGCCACGGGGTTGGCCATTATTGCTTATTTTGCCTACTTGCTCGTGGCACTCTATCAAGGTAATCAAGCCGTTGTCTTACTGGATGCCTTACTAGTCGGTGCGTTAATCGCCTTCTTTGCCTATAATCATTATCCAGCTTCCATTTTCATGGGTGACACTGGCTCATTAGCCCTGGGCGCCGGCTTGGCGATGAACGCATTAGTATTGCACGTTGAATGGTCATTGTTATTGATCGGGTTAGTCTTTATGCTTGATACCTTAACCGTGATTATTCAAGTGTTATCATTTCATTTTCGAGGGAAGCGCGTCTTTTTGATGACCCCTATCCATCACGCTTTTGAAAAGGGTGGCATTACCATGAATCTAGATAAGCCTTGGTCTGAATGGCAAGTTGATGGGCTTTTCTGGGCTGTCGGGGTGGTTGGTGTAATATTGTATTTTAGCTTGTTTTAAGCAAACATAATTAACATGTTGGGAAGCGTTTTCCAACAGCATACATATCAAATTAAGACAGAAGGTATTGATCATGGTTAAGCGGATATTAGTAATTGGATTTGCGCGTTCAGGGGCTGCGGTAGCCCAGTTGTTAATTAATGAGGGTGCTGTTGTTACCGTGTCGGATCCGAATTTAGATATCCATGCGGATACAGTTGCTGCTCTGCAAGCCGCCGGTGTTAAGTTTGCGCATGCCCAAGACACTAGTTTATTGGCCGATGTCGATTTAATTGTTAAAAATCCAGGAATTCCATATACGATTCCAATTTTATTAGAAGCGCAGAAACGCGGAATTGAAATTGTCGTGGAAGTGGCTGCTGCCCAACGCTATATTCAAGGTGAGTGGATTGCAATTACTGGTTCTAATGGTAAGACGACGACGACTGAAATGGTCGCCGCTGTCTTACGGCGCCAAGCAACCCCTAATCACCGTGTTTACGTGGCGGGTAATATTGGGACGCCAGTGGCTGAAGTCGCACCAAAAATGACGGCCACGGACACGTTGGTGACGGAATTGAGTAGCTTTCAATTAACCGGCACGCCAGCTGTGCACCCGCATATTGCTATCCTGACCAATATTTTTGCGTCACATCTTGACTGGCATGGCACACGGCAAAATTATATTGATGCCAAAATGAACATTACGCGCAATCAAACCAAAGCGGATTATTTTTTGATTAACTGGGATAATCTCGAATGGCGTGAATTGGCGGCGCAATCACCTGCAACCGTGGTCCCAATTTCACGGCAGGGGTTGAGCCAAGCGGGGGGCTATCAAGTTGATGGCAAACTCTATTTTAAAACTGAATATATTATGGATGCCGCTACGATTGGTGTGCCAGGTGATCACAATATTGATAATGCGCTAATGGCGATTGCAGTTGGCCGCTTGTCAGGTGTGCCTATTGCTGAAATCGTGGAAGTGTTAAAAAATTTCACAGGTGTTGAACATCGGTTGCAGCTAGTACGCGAAGTTGCGGGACGAAAAGTTTATAATGATTCTAAAGCAACGGACATTGAAGCGACCCAAATGGCTTTGTCTGGCTTTAAGACGCCAGTGGTTTTGTTGGCTGGTGGCTTAGACCGTGGGGATGATCAAATGCGCTTAGCTCCAGAAGTTCAACAACACGTCCGAGCTGTCGTGACATTTGGACAAACTGGTCCCAAGGTAGCAGAAGTAGCTAATTCATTAGGCTTGAAAACAGTGGCAGTACCGGATGCTACACAAGCCTTTGGGCCAGCGATGGAATTGAGTGAGCCTGGTGATATTATTTTGTTATCACCTGCAGCGGCTTCATGGGATCAATTCCCCGATTTTGAAACCCGGGGCGACTTATTTGTTCAAGCCGTCGATGATTATATTGCAAACAATGCTCAATAACACGAGTGATGAGGAGTAAATGATGAAAGTAGTCTTTTCAGGTGGTGGAACCGGGGGGCATATTTATCCGGCCCTAGCAACCATTGAAGCGTGGCGGAAACAAGATGCCACGCTGGATGTGTTGTATATTGGTGGTGAACGAGGCTTGGAAAAAGAAATCGTCCCCGCCACTGGGATTCCCTTTGAACACGTTGCGATTCAAGGCTTTGTCCGCGCACTCTCGGTTGAAAACGCCAAGACAGTTTATTTGTTCTTGCAAGCTACACGAAAAGCCCGCAAACTCTTAAAAGCCTATCAACCTGACGTGGTTGTCGGAACGGGTGGGTATGTTTCGGGGCCGGTTTTATATGCGGCACAATTATTGAAAATTCCAACGGTGATTCACGAACAAAATTCTGTCGTGGGTGTGACCAATAAATTTTTAGCCCATAAAGTGACTAAAGTTGGTGTGGCCTTCCCCGATGCATTACAAGCCTTTAAGCCAGGGATTGCGACAATTGTAGGTAATCCACGAGCGCAACAAGTGGTCGCGGGTGAACAACAAGCGCCATTTGATTTTGCGGCGTTGGGGTTGCAAGCTGATGTGCCAACGGTCTTGATTTTTGGTGGATCTCAAGGAGCCCCCAAAATTAATAGCGCCGTGACAGATGCGATTACCGTCTTAAACAATCAATCATATCAGGTTATTTTTGTAACTGGCAAAAAGCGTTACAGTGCGGTTTTGGAACAATTAACAACCCAAGCGATTGAGGTGGCAAACAATGTCGCAGTGGTGCCATATATTGAAAATATGCCAGCTTTAATGCCCAATGTTGATCTAGTGATTGGGCGCGCTGGGGCTACGAGTATTGCTGAACAAACGGCACTTGGAAAAGCCATGATTTTGATTCCGAGCCCGTATGTGACTAATGATCATCAAACCAAAAATGCCCGCAGTCTGGTGCAAGCCGGGGCTGCTGAGATGATTACTGAAGATTCATTGACCGGGACGACTTTGGCCGGCACGATTGATAGTTTGATGAAAAATCAGCAAAAACGTCAAGCCATGGAAACTGCTTCAGCCCAACTCGGCGTGCGTGATGCGGCTGATGAATTTATTAATTTAATTAAAACAGCTTTATAACCGTGGCTGGCGGGTTAATGCCGGTGAGTTAAAAATATTGGCTAATAAAAATGAAAGGAGGAGGGGGTTATGGATGATGATGAAAAAAACGGCACACCATCACAAGCTGATGATGGTGCAACCCAAGCACATGCCACGACAATGACTTCTAAGGAACGGGTTGCCCATTTACAAGCGTTATTAGATGACGCAGATACACCGAGTGATCCAGACTTAGACGAAGCCAACGCGGATCATGACTTTGATATTGATGCCCCCTCCCAAACGTTCATTACTTGGCCCACGGCGGCCAGTATTTTGGCGTGGTTTCCGCACGTGCCATATTTTTATCCGGTTGAACGGCGGGCCTTGCGCGTTATTGCTATTTTGACGGTGATTGCCGTGGGGTTAGGTTATTTTTTGTCGCCCTTAGCCCAAATTAAAAGTATCCAAGTTGAAGGCAATACAACTCTCACCAAGCAAGAGGTTTTGAGTGCCGCTGGAATCCACAAAGGCTTATCAGTTTTAAGTGTGGTTAGCCAGGTTAATTATTTTAGTCAACGTGCCAAAACTAATCCACAAATTAAGCAAATGCAAATTGTCATGAGTAGCCCAAATGAAATTGTGGTCCAGGTCAAAGAAGTCAATAAAATTGGCTATGCTTTGATTGGTAAAAATTTCCATTTTATCTTGGCTGATGGCTCAACGCTAAAGCAACCAGTGGGTACAAAGCGGCCCACTGAGCTGCCGTTATATGATGGCTTTAATAGTAAAACTGAACTCAAGCAAACTAGTGAACAATTTAGTGCGTTGAGTCCAGCGATTCGAGCTGCGGTTTCTGAAATCTTGTGGTCGCCAGTCAAGGGCAATGCTAATCGCTTGATTCTATTTATGAACGATGGCAACGAAGTCTTAGTTTCCGCGGATGAATTGACCAAGAAGATGAAATATTACCCAGCGATGGCGTCACAAATGACCAAAAAAGGGGTCGTTGATTTACAAGTTGGTGCATATGCAACCCCCTATGGTCAATAATTCATACAATATCCACAGTTGTCTCTAGTAGTATCAAGGGTTTTTATGGTATTATTTTAATAATAATGATATTAATATCAATAATAAATGCAAGCTAAAATTTTGAAGGAGGGATTTAGTATGGCCAATCATGGCGTAGTTGTTGGTTTAGATGTTGGAACAAGCATGGTAAAAGTGTTAGTTGCTGACGTTCGTGACCAACAAGTCAATGTAATTGCAGTTGGTCGCGCAGTTTCACATGGCGTTAGACGTGGTGTCGTGGTTGATATTGATGCAACCGCAAAGGACATCCTAGAAGCCCTTCAACAAGTGGCTGAACAAACTGATGAACCCGTGACCGAAGTGATTGCTAGCATTCCGGCGACGGCAATTAAAATGCAGCAAGTGACTGGCACCGTTTCAGTTCAAGATAGTCAACATATTTCGTACGCCGATGTCCAGAGTGCTGTGCTCCAAGCAATGAGTATTCCGCTCGTCAATGATCGCACGATTGTTGATTTGACGCCAACTGAATTCATAGTTGACGACTTTGACGGGGTGCAAGATCCAAACGATATGGTCGGGGTGCACTTGACCATGAAAGGGATTGCCTATACTGGTCCACGCCAACTCGTGACAAATTTGCGGTCAGCCATTGAAAAAGCTGGTTTGCAATTGCGCGACATGGTATTGGCACCATTAGCCTTGACAAAAACAGTGGCCACCGATGCCGAACAAGAATTTGGCACGGTTATTATGGACATGGGTGCGGGGCAAACCACCGCAATGATTGTACATAATCACTTAATCAAATACATCACCACTTTCCCAGCCGGCGGCACTAATATCAGTAAAGACATTAGTGCAGTCTTAGGGATTGCCGCCCAAGAAGGTGATATTTTAAAACTAGATGCAGCGGTCGCTAATCCGAGTGTGGCCAATCCGGATAACCAATTAACGATTAAAGTTGTTGGAAAAGAAGCCCCCCAACGCATTTCTGAAACGTATCTTGCCGAAATTGTCGGGGCACGGGTTGATCAAATTCTCAGCCAAGTTGGCGAACGGCTCGAATCGGTTTCTGGCTTCCAATTGCCAGGTGGGGTCATCATTACTGGTGGAGCTGCCGCGCTGCGAGGCTTGCCTGAAGCCATTCATGATAAGTTTGGCGTGATGGTCCGCTTGTTTGTCCCAAATGAAATTGGGTTGCGCCATCCAGCTTATGTTGGGGCTTGGTCAGTCGTACATTATGCGGCTAAGCAAACGCAAGTCCAATTAATCGTCAAACAAGCCTTGTATGACTTGCCATTGACGTTTATTACCCCTAATTTGACCCAAACAACTAAGCCAAGTTTGAATCTACGCATCCCAAAGCCACGGCCGCAAACCACGCCAAGCCAATCGGTCGTAGAACAACCAGTTACAACGCAAGTCGATACTGAAAGCCAAGAACCCAAATTGCCATTGTGGCAACGCCTAAGAACCGGGTTTGCGGATATGTTCTTTAATTAATAAAATCATAAAATGGATACACAAAGGAGTTTCGCATGGATTTTCAAATGGATCTAAACCAAGTGAGCGGTGCCACGATTAAAGTAATCGGAGTCGGTGGCGGTGGTGGCAATGCCATCAAACAGATGGTCGCCTCAGGCATTACGGGTGTTGAATTTATTGTTGCTAACACAGATGTGCAAGCACTTGAATCATCACCTGCAGAAACTAAAATTCAAATTGGTCAAAAAGTCACGCATGGTTTAGGTGCTGGCGCTCGCCCAGAAATCGGCGAAGCTTCTGCTAAGGAATCTGAACAAGAATTGCAAGATGCTTTGGCTGATGCAGATATGGTTTTTGTTACAGCTGGAATGGGTGGCGGAACCGGAACTGGGGCTGCCCCAGTTGTGGCCAAAATCGCTAAAGATTCTGGTGCTTTGACGGTTGGGGTTGTTACCCGGCCCTTTAGCTTTGAAGGTCCTCGTCGTGGTAAAGCCGCGGCTGAAGGTTTGGCTAAGTTGAAGGAAAACGTTGACACCCTCATCGTGATTTCAAATAACAACTTAATGCAAATTGTTGATAAGAAGGCCTCAATGTTGGATGCTTTCCGCATGGTTGATAGCGTGTTGGTTGATGGTGTTGGTGGGATTTCACAATTGATTACTAACCCGGGTTTGATCAACGTCGACTTTGCTGATGTGAAGACAACGATGGAAAACAAGGGAACCGCTTTGATGGGGATCGGAATTGCTTCAGGTGATACTGCAGCGTCTGATGCGACACGCAAAGCGATTGCCTCACCATTACTCGAATCAAAAATCGAGGGTGCCACCGATGTCTTGTTGTCAGTTAAGGGTGGAATTGACATGCCATTGTGGGCAGCTGAAGAAGCGGCGGATGCTGTGCGTGAAGCTGCTGGTGATGATGTCAATGTCATCTTTGGAACGACGATTGATGAAAACACGACTGATGAAATCACAGTTACTGTTGTGGCAACTGGGATTGATCGGCCAGCCACGCAACGGCCAGTAAGTGATTTGCATGTTGGAGCTACAAATTTTGCAACTTCAACGAATGCAACACCAAAGCCAGTTGCTAAGACGACGGCGACAAACGATCCATTTGCTGATTGGAATGCGATTGAAGAAACGCCAGCTCAAGCACCAGCCCAAGCCGCCCCAGTCGAAGCTGATGATCAAGCCTTTGATTCATTTATCAGCAATGACGCAACAAGTGATGAGGATGTGGAACGCCCACCATTCTTTGCATTTAAGAACCGCGATCAAAAGTAGGAGCTAAGATATCATGGGATTTAAAGATAGTAGCATTTATAAACTTATGACGGGTGACGATGGTGGATTTGATGATGAGTACTATGAAGAAGATGAGCAAGTAGACCAACCTGCGCAAAATTCACAGCAAACTTATCAACAAAATGATACTCGACCAAAGGCAACTTCGCGTAAGAATGTCATTTCAATGGGTGGCCATAACAATTCTAATTCAAAGATTGTTTTGTTAGAGCCCCGCATCTATTCAGATGCTAAACAAATTAGCCAAGAAGTTTTGGATGGTTCAGCCGTGGTCGTTAATTTTGATGCCATGGATCCAGCTTTGGCAAAACGTGTCGTTGACTTTTTGTTAGGGACTGTGTATGCCGTTGAAGGTGAATTACAACGGGTCGCCGACAATATTTTCTTGGTGACACCAGCCAATTTTGAGATTTCAGGGACGATTGCTTCCAACCTAAATCACCAATTTGAGAATTAATATGGCGATAATCGTTATCATCTCAAATTTGGCGTATTACGTCTTACAAGCACTTGAATTAATTATTGTGCTATCTGCATTGATGTCATGGTTACCCGGAGCAACACAATCACCATTGGGACGGTTTATTGGTCGCATTGCTGGATTAATCGTTGATCCAATTCGGCGCATGCTACCACCGGCCCGCGTGCTTGATTTTTCGCCCATTGTAGCAATTTTATTGTTAAGTGCGGCTGAAATGGGCTTGCGAGCATTGGTCTCAATGTTGGTTGTGGGGTAATTGCCCATGGCAGAAAATGTAGAACAACATTTTCGCGCTTCCGAACGACCATTTATTGACCAGAGTGAAGGTTACATTCGTCAAGCGTTGGATGAGTATCGTCCAATCTTGACGAATTTTTTGAACCCACGCCAAAGGTACATTTTAGCCACGTTGATTAATCGACACACTGAACTGGCCTTTCGTGAAAATGGTGGTTATCCGGATGCCGAAAGCGCGCGCGTATTAATTTACCCGGCGTATTATCAACCTGAATTAAGTGATTTTGAAATCACGGTCTTAGAAATTAATTATCCAACTAAATTTGCTGAATTACATCATAGTACGATTTTAGGTAGTATGATGCACAACGGCATTGAGCGCAGTAGTATCGGCGACATTTTGACCGATGACAATGGGATTTGGCAGTTGATTTTAACTGAGCCAATGGCCCGCTTTGTCCAAGCTGAAATCGATCATTTAGGGAAGACGAAAATTCGTTTTAATGAAGTTGCTTTGGCAGCCATTATTGTGCCAGAAGTTGAGTTAGAGTTAATAAATACCACGGTATCATCCCTACGACTAGATACAATCGTCGCAAATGGGTATAATGTATCTAGAACCCATGCAAAAGATATGATTGAACATGGTTTAGTTCGCGTTAATTGGACTGAAATTGAACGGCCGGACTTTAATGTTGCGGTGAATGATTTAATTTCGGTACGACGTTATGGGCGAATTAAATTACTATCGGAGAATGGTTTAACCAAAAAAGAAAAATGGCGCGTCGAACTGGCCGTTATTAAGAAATAGAATGGAGACTTATCATGGCACTTACCCCACAAGAAATCCACGCAAAAGAATTTTCAGGTCGCGGTCGTAACTACGATCGGGCTGAAGTTAATGAGTTTTTGGATCAAGTCGTAGTTGACTATGAAGCTTTGATCGAAGAAAACAAGACTTTGCAAACTAAGTTAACGGAAGCCGATTCTAATGCCAAGCAAGTTGAAGACATGAAGCAATCAGTGAATGCTTCAATCTTGGTGGCCCAAGAAGCTGCTGATCGCTTGAAGAAGCAAACGGAAGCTGAAACCGCGGCAACTTTGCAACAAGCCCAAGTTGAAGCCCAAAAGATTGTCATGGAAGCAAATGCCAAGGCGAATGTTTTGATTTCACAATCACAACAAGAAAACCAAAAGTTGGTCGATGAAAAGGCTGCCTTGTCAACTGACATGGGTAACTTCAAGGCTAAGTTGACAGGTTTGTTGGCTTCACAAATGGATTTGATTAACAATTCAGCTGATTGGGCAAGCTTTGGTGATGCCACAGCCCCTGCTACTTCAGCTGCTGCACCGGTTGAAGCACCCGCTGCCTCTGAAGCTGGTTCAGAAGTTGAAACTGTGGTCATCTTCCCAGAGAAGACTGATGAATCAGATAAGTTCTTGAATAACGACGAAAAGTAAGCTATTATTGACTTAGAGTTTTTTGACCAAACGATTATTTTGATATTTTCAAGCGACCTGGAGATGGTGTGAGCCAGGAATTTCAACAAAATAATTTATCAGCAAAAAACACATTTGAATAACTCTTTTTGAGGCCGGTTGATGTACATTTTTATGTGAAGTCCGGTGAATTCGGGTGGTACCACGTTGTCATTAACGTCCCGCGCAAACTTTAATTAGTTTGGGCGGGACTTTTTATTTTATTAACCAAAGGAGCACTAGATTCATGAAGATGAAGGAAACCCTCAACATCGGGAAAACCAAATTCCCAATGCGTGGTAATTTACCAACCACTGAATTACAACGTGAAAACGTGTGGTTTGAAAACAAAGTCTATGAAGCCCGTCAAAGGCTCAATGCCGGTAAGCCAACCTTTATGTTGCATGATGGCCCTCCATATGCGAATGGGAACATCCATATCGGCCACGCGATGAACAAGATTTCAAAAGATATCGTCGTTCGTTACAAGTCAATGAATGGTTTCCGCGCCCCTTACGTACCTGGCTGGGATACCCATGGGTTGCCAATTGAACAACAATTGACTAAAGCTGGTAAAGATCGTAAAGCGGTTGGCCCAGTTATCTGGCGTAAGATGGCCGACGAATTTGCCCGTAAGCAAGTTAAGACGCAAATGGCTGATTTCAAGCGCTTAGGTATTTCTGGTGATTGGGAGCATCCATATTTGACGTTGTTACCAGAATTTGAAGCTGCTCAAGTCCGTGTCTTTGGAGAAATGGCTAAGAAAGGCTATATCTACAAGGGTAAGAAGCCAGTCTTTTGGTCATGGTCATCAGAATCAGCGTTGGCAATGGCTGAAATCGAATATCATGATGTTGTGTCGCCAACCGCCTTTTATGCTGAACAAGTTAAAGACGGCAAGGGTAAGTTTGATGCTGACACGTACTTTGTGGTCTGGACAACGACGCCTTGGACGATTCCTGGATCACGTGGGATCACGGTTAATGCTGATTTCAAGTATGCACAAGTGCAACCAGCTGGTTCAACTAAGAAGTACATCGTGGCGACGGAATTGTTAGCCAAGGATGCTGAAATGTTTGGCTGGGATAGCTATGAAATCTTAGCTGAATTTGAAGGTAAAGATTTAGAATACATGACCGCCCAACATCCATTTTATGCCGATGTTGAATTGTTGGTAATGTTGGCTGATTTCGTTACTTTGGATGCTGGAACTGGCCTCGTGCATACGGCGCCTGGTTTTGGTGAAGATGACTTCTTTGTTGGTCAAAAGTACGGCCTTGAAGTTGCCGTGCCAGTTGATGATCAAGGTAAGATGACGGCTGAAGCGGGCCCTGACTTTGAAGGTTTGTTGTATGAAGATGCCAATGCGGTGTCATTAAAGAAGTTGGCTGATTTGGGCGCTTTGTTGCAACAAGAAGATGTGGAACATTCATATCCATTTGACTGGCGGACTAAAAAGCCGGTTATCTTCCGTGCGGTGCCACAATGGTTTGCCTCAGTTGAAGCCTTCCGTGCCGATATTTTGAGTGAACTTGACAACGTTAATTTCACTCCTGAATGGGGCAAGAAGCGGTTGTACAACATGATTCGCGACCGTGGTGATTGGGTTATTTCACGCCAGCGGGTTTGGGGTGTGCCATTGCCAATCTTCTACGCGGAAGATGGCACGGCAATCATGGAACCAGAAACAATCGAACATGCCGCGCAATTATTTGCCGAACATGGTTCAACAGTCTGGTTTGAACGTGAAGCCAAGGATTTGTTGCCTGAAGGGTATACTAACGAACATTCACCAAATGGCGTTTTCACTAAAGAAACCGACATCATGGACGTGTGGTTTGACTCTGGTTCATCCCATCAAGGGGTGATGGCTACCCGCCCAGATTTGGAATTCCCAGCTGATTTGTATTTGGAAGGGTCTGACCAATATCGTGGGTGGTTCAATTCATCATTGATCACCTCAGTTGCGGCGACGGGAATTGCACCATACAAAGCTATCTTGTCACAAGGCTTCGTGTTGGATGGCAATGGCGAAAAGATGTCAAAGTCATTGGGCAATATCATTTCACCAAATGAAGTGGTCAAAGAGATGGGGGCTGAAATTATTCGTTTGTGGGTAATTTCAATCGACTCATCCCAAGACGTCCGGATTTCAATGGATTTGTTGAAGCAAACATCTGAAACTTATCGCAAGATTCGCAACACGATGCGCTTCTTGTTGGCTAATACGGCTGACTTCAATCCAGCCCAAGATGCGGTACCATATGCTGAATTGACCCCAGTTGATCAATACTTCTATGCACGCTTTAACAATTTGGTGGCTGAAATCAAGGCGGCTTATGATGTCTTTGATTTCACAACCATCTACAAGACTTTGATCAACTTTATCAATGTTGATTTGTCAGCGTTCTACTTGGATTTCAACAAGGATGTTTTGTATGTTGAAGCACCCAATGGGCACTTGCGGCGCTCTGCACAAACGGTCTTGTACAAGATTGTGCGTGATTTGACTAAGTTGTTATTGCCAGTTTTGCCACACACGGCTGAAGAAGTGTGGGAATATCTTGAATTTGAAACTGAAGATTTCGCTTACTTGTCAGAGATGGCTGAAGTGGAAGATTTGGGTGATACGACAGACTTGATTGCCAATTGGACTAAGTTTATGGACGTACGTGATGCTGTTAATAAGGCGCTGGAAGTTGCGCGGAATAACGAGTTGATTGGTAAGCCTGGTGAAGCCGCGGTAACTTTGTATTTGACGGCTGAGCAAGCTGACTTAATTGCGGCTTTGCACCAAGATGTGCGGATTACTTTGTTGGTTTCACAATTGACTTTGGCGAGCGTGGATGATGCGCCGGCTGGGGTGGAAAACTACGATGGCTTTGTCATTGGGGTCGAACATGCTGCTGGTGAGATGTCACCTCGTGATCGGATGTATCATACTGATTTGGGGGCTGATGCAGCCTTTCCGATGTTGTCAGCGCATGAGGCTGAGATCATTCGTGAGAACTTCCCTGAGGCACTTGTAGAGGGGCTTGAATAATAACTTTACCTTATTGACCACTTGGACTCTTTTGTTTGGGTGGTCTTTTTGTGTCCCGCTGGGCCACGGTGTTTGGGTTTGGTTTGGGGAAGGGCTCCGCATTGGGGCTGTTGAAGGGGGCGACACGAAC
>JAITQG010000014.1 GCA_031289015.1 Lactobacillaceae bacterium | reverse complement strand
CTCGGTAAATTAAGTTGTTGTGCAGTATCGATAGCGACCCTAACCTCGAGCTGACTTTGGGCGATTGCGGCTTGTTGACTAACCAAAATATCTTCAACCACCACAGCTGGCTGACTTAGTTCTAATTTAACATCGACATGTTTACTATCCATGCGTGCCAAGGCCAAAATATCTTCAATTAAAGCCAGCAACCGAGCTGATTCACGTTGAATAATCTCCAAAAATTCTTGCCGCGCCTCTGGATCATCTTGGGCACCCATCAAAAGTGTATCCGTAAAACCTGAAATGGCAGTTAAGGGCGTCCGTAATTCATGGGATGCGTTGGCGACAAATTGACTCTGCATGGTCTGCAAGCGCGCTAACTCAGTGACATCATAGAATAATACCCATAACGCAAATTGATTTTCTTGCGTTTGATAATATTCAGCAGTGACGTCAATGGTACGCGTCTCACCACGTGATTCTAATTCAATGGTCTGATGCAAATGGCGCTTTTCTAGCAAGGCCCGCTCTAAAAAACTCATAAGGGCATGGCTATTCACCACATCATCATATGGCCGGCCGATAACGCGGGTTGCAACGTTTAACAAGTTAGCCGCGCGCAGATTTAACGAAATAATCCGGCGGTCTGCAGCTAATTGAATCGCCCCGACTGGCATATTGTCCATCAAGGCATTCAGCTCATTTTCTTGACGTTCCAATTGCTGGATTTTATGCCGGTTCCAAGATTGCACATCATTAATCGTGTTAGCTAATTCATAGTAATCATCATTGGGTGACAATAAAATATGGCTTTGATCGGTTTTGTTTGATTGTAATTGCCTTAATTTGCTAATGAACAAATTCATTTGGCGGGCCCGCATCCGTTGTCTGATTTCAGCACCAACCGTCAGCAATAAGGCCCCAACAATCATAAAGATGTACACTTCATGCCATGAAATTTTGATAATCGTGCCCGGATGTGCACCAGTTATCAGCACAAACAAAGCAAAGGCCACCATCAAAAAGATGATCGCCACAAAAAAACGACGGACGTGACGCATTATTGATCCTCCAAGACGATTGTTGGTGTTTCAAAACGATAACCAAAACCGCGCACAGTGGTAATAATTTGTGGTTCCTTAGGATTTTCCTCGATTTTTTCGCGTAGATGTGACAAATGCATATCGACCATCCGCGTATCAGGTCCAGCAAATTCAAAGCCCCAGACACCGTGCAAAATCGTTTCTCGATCCAAAACACGGCCCTTCCGTTCAGACATGTACGCTAATAATTCATATTCTTTAGGGGTCAACTTAACAACTTGCCCATCTTTTAAGACGACCATTTTGTCAAAATCAATGATTAAATGCTTGAGTTTCAAAATATTTGCAGCGTTGGATGCTTTATCTTGTTCATGCCCCATATCATACCGCCGCATCACAGAACGAATCCGCGCAATCACTTCACGCGGATTAAATGGCTTAGTAATATAATCGTCTGCCCCGATTTCAAGCCCTAAGATTTTGTCCACATCATCATCTAAGGCGGTAACCAAAATGACCGGCACACGGTTTTTATTCATCCGCAATTCGCTGGTCACTTCAACCCCACTCTTACCAGGCAACATGACGTCTAACAAGACTAGGTCAGGTTGTTCATTGTTGATTGTTTCTAGTGCACTATTGCCGTCACTGGCCGTAAGTACCGTAAAACCTTGTTTCTTTAAATTGTATTCTAACAATGTTACCAAGGCTGGTTCATCATCGACTACTAAAATTTTAGGCATGGTTTTCTCCGCGATTAGTTGAATTTATTAATACATATATTTTACCATTGTTTAGCTTACAACGGTTATGCGTTAATCATTTTTTGATTACGCCGGTAAACGACCCAGCGAATCACTAACATCCCCGTAAATAAAATGAGCCCCATCAACAAAATCGTCCAGCGGCCAAGCGGTCCGACGGCATACCCAACCAAAACCGCGATAAATGGCACAAACAAATCCGTCACTAAAAACGAAATGCCAAACACGCGGCCTAGATATTCTGGTGCACTGGCTTGTTGGCGCACAGTCATGATTTTAATCACAAATGTCTCACGCACAAAGCCAAATGCGATGATCAAAGCGCCTAAAATCCAAATGGAATGACTAAATGCGCCCACAATAAATAACACGGCCAACACGCCAAAATCAATGTAGAGCGTGCGCATGCCATTATATTGTGGAAACCTGGCCAAGATTAAAGCGGCTACAATCCCTGCCACAGCAGAAAAAGTCAGCATCAACGCATAATTGGCCGCCGTGCCCAGATAAACTTTTTGCACCAAATACGGCATGGCCACAACAAAGCCCTCAAAAAACAAATTACTCCACATGGTTAGAAGCATAGATTCAAATAATTTAGGTTGTGCCACCACGTACTTGTAGCCCAACACCATACTCGTCAAGAAATTTTCATTGGTCTTCACAAATGGCGTGGGATGATAGCGAATCCCGAGATTAATCCCAGCTGTAACCAATAACATGACGCCATATAAAAGCAAAAACGACCGCAAATCAATCCATTTAAGTTGTAATAATAACCCACCAACCAGTGGTCCGAGTGATTGACCAGTGGAAAAAGCGGCACTTGCCCAAGCATTAAACCGTGAAATGTGCTGTCCGGCGATAACGTCTGGAATAATGGCTCGTGAAGCTGGATAAGCAAATGAAATATCAATATTTAAAATCAAAGTTAGAAGCGCTAACAGCCAAATTTGGGGCATTGCTGGGTTAACAAACCACGCTAAACTCAATAAACCAAGGGCACCCCCTAAATCTGCGCCAACTAGTAACCATTTACGATTAAAGCGATCGAGCAAGGCCCCAACATAAATGTCATTGAGCAAATAAATCACAAACCCAAACGCTGAGAGCCAACCAATGACTTTAGCGTTACCATAGCTTGCAACTAAGAACCAATTCAAGGCAAACCGATACAGGGTATCACCAAAAATTGAGGCGAAATTTGAGCCAAGTAACGAAAGGCTAAATTTCTGTAACTTTGGTTCCGCTTCCATGCCCGTGCCATCCTTTTCTACTTTTTATTCGTTAATGCTAGTTTAGCAAACATACGCCTAGCTTGCACTGGGTTAAGGCAATAAAACAGCGCTGACCATTAACCGTCAGCGCCGCTTTATCAGTAATAACTATTAACTTGCTCTTCAAAAGCTGATTTGTTAATCAGCTGCTAACCATTGCAGGGTTTTCCCCAATGCAACCGCAATTATGGCAATGATCATGAGTAGCCAACCGACTGCTCCATAGCCACCTGCGACAGTTTGCACATTGGTGTGTGTGGTGATCCAACCAAAGATAACCGGTGACAAAAAGCCCGACAGATTCATGGCAACGACCATAAAACTCGTCAAAATTTGACTCGTGTGTTTAGATACCCCTTTGTTGATGTTCGTACCCACAAACGCCGGTACTAATGGGAATGCATATCCGATCAGCAGTACGCCAACTAAGGCCCACATAAAGTTTTGACAGACACTAAGGATCAAAAAGCCCATCCCCATCCCAAAAATTGCAACAGGCATGACGAATGCTTTGAATTTACTTAATAGGCTCCCAAAACTCACCCCGCCCACAAACGACATCATGGTTTGACATGCCATCAAGATGCCAACTTGGGTAATGCTGAACTTTCTTTCCATCCCAAAGACTGAGAGAAAGATCGGCGCCGTCATAAAGAAAATAAAGACAAAGAACAATGTGCCAATCAAGGCTGCCGCTGGTGAACGCACGAATTTTAACCAAGTAAAGCGTTCAGGCGTTACTGTATTTTTGGCAGTCTCAGCACTTGCTTGCTTTTGTGTTTTGGGGAGAAACAAGCCAACTAATGCAATTGGAATGATTGCCAAGGCGTAAACCCAAAAGGTGGCGTGCCAACCAAATGGCAATAAGCCCGTCACCCCCAATGTGAATAACACGTTAAAAATCGATTGCGTGGCATTTTGAAAGCCCATTAACTTATTGGCCGTGCCGCCATTAAAGTACTGAGAAATCAGTGCAATCGCAAATGGATAAAACAACCCAATCCCAGCTCCATAAAGCAACCTGGAAATTGAAATTAACCAAAAATCATTGATTATAGTTGGGATCAAGCCGGCAATTAAAGCAAGCATCAAGCCCAATAAGATGACTTGCTTGTCCCCAATTTTGCGGCCAAATGGTGCGGCGATGAAGACCGTCAACAAGATTCCCAAACTAGGCATCATCATAATTGCGGTCGCCACATCCTTGTTCATAAAGGTTTGACTTAATTCAGGCAAAGCTAGGGCCGCCGTTGGAGCCGCCATCAATAAAATTGACAAAGATAAAATCGTGATTGCTAAGCGTTTATTATTCATCGTCATCCCTTATCCCTCGCCTTGCTGCAAAGCCTGATTAGCATCAGTAATAAATGTGGCCAATTCAGCGACATTCAACCCGACCATCGCCCCCGCTCGTAACGGCACATTAGCAAACATGCGCATCATATTAACGTCGGTAATCAAATCGGCTTTTTGTTGCAACCCATATTTTAATAACACCGTTGCTAATTTTGGTTCACTGAGTAAATCGGCGAGTAACGTATCTTTGGTGACCGCACCGATGCTAGCGTTCCCCCACGGTAGCGTAATCTGTTCTGTTAATCGAATGTCTCGTGAAGATGCCGCCACCTCAATCGTGTATTGACCCGCATCCGTTGTCCAGGCGTTTTGTTGTACATCGTACCAAGCAAATGCGCGTTCATCCAAAATCAAAGTCACCGTTTTGGTCTCACCCGGTGTCAAGTGCACTTTAGCAAATTGACGTAATTCATGGCTAGGCATTTCAACTTGCGCTGCGTGATTAGCCACATAGACCTGGACGATTTCTTTACTGGCGACCAGCCCAGTATTGGTGACGTCAACTTTAATTTCAACTTGCTTGGCTTGCGCATCAACATGGACTTGCAAATTCGCATAGTTAAAGGTCGTATAAGTTAGGCCATGGCCAAATGGAAACGCGACGGGCATTTGCCGGGTGTCATAAAACCGGTACCCCATGAAAATGCCTTCGTGATAGATTTCAACCCGGCGATCTTTGGCAAACGTTTGGGCCGCTGGCGTATCTAACAAGCGCAATGGCAGGGTTTCGGTTAATTTACCAGTTGGCGCAATTTCCCCATAGATTACATCCAACAAAGCTTCTCCGACGGTTTCCCCCATTAAATATGTCCACAACAAGCTCTTATTTTGTGGGAGCCACGGCATTTCAATTGCCGAAGCAGCTTGGACAATCACCACAGCATTTTCATTGACGGCTAAAATCGCCTTGATTAAGGCCGTTTGATTGGCCGGCAATTGCATGTCAGCCTTATCAAAGCCTTCTGATTCTTGTGTAGCACTTGAGCCGACAATCAAGACAACTTGGGCATGCTCCTTAGCGGCTGCAACCGCCTCAGCTAATAAGGTTTGATCCACTGCACTTTGTTGATCCAACGTATAGCCAGGTAAATATTGGAACGGCAAATCACTTGCTTGTAAAGCCATCAACGGCGTCACAACTTGGTATGGATTGACTTTTGAAGAACCGCCCCCTTGCCAGCGTGGTTCTTCAACATAGGCGCCAATGAAGACTGTTTTCGTACTTGCATCTAACGGTAAAATAGCATCTTCATTCTTCAACAAAATGGTGCTTTCAGCCGCTGCTTGCCGTGAAAAATCATGGTCAGCATCCATAGCTAATTGTGCTTGGTCACGAAGCGGCTTTTGTTGCTCAAGCTTGGTCAATAGCTTAAGCATCGCCAAAACTGCTGTATCCAGTTGCGCCATAGTTAGCTGCCCCTGCTGTAGGCCGGCCAAAACAATATCAGTCGTGATTGCTCCATTACCGGGCATTTCTAAATTAAGCCCATTTTTGATAGCCGCGACGGAATCTGAAACTGCACCCCAATCAGACATTACAATCCCATCAAAGCCCCATTCATCGCGTAAAATATCAGTTAATAACTGCTTATTTTCTGAGGCCAAAACGCCATTCACTGGATTATACGCGGTCATCAACGCATCAGGTTGCGCATTTTTGACCACATTTTCAAAATGCGCCAAGTATAATTCACGCAAAGTGCGTTCATCAATCTCAGATGAGACAGTGAAGCGTTGATTTTCTCGATTATTCACGGCAAAATGTTTCACCGCTACCCCAACACCTTGGGTATGCACGCCGTTTACATACGCCACCGCCAACTCACCAGCCACCAATGGATCTTCAGCAAAATACTCAAAATTCCGGCCGGCTAATGGTGACCGTTTGAGATTGATGCCTGGCCCCAACAATAAGGCAACATCTTGTAAGGCGGCAGTATTCCCCAACCGTTCGCCTAATTGATACAGCAAATCTCGGTCAAATGACGACGCAATTAACGCCGATGACGGAAACGAAACGGATTGGACACTGTGGTTCAACCCCAGTGGATCGCTCTGACTTGGCACCGGCTTACGTAAGCCCATGGGACCATCTGCCATCGTAATTGACTCAATACCTAGCTCGGCCAAACTAGTTGTATGCCAAAATTCATGGCCCGATAACATTGCGGCTTTTTGCCGAGTGGTCATTTGGGCTAAAAGCGTTTCACAGTTATGCTTTGTATTATTCATCTTGACCCCATCCCCCTTTGTACATAACAATTACAGTTACTTACACTGACTCCTTTTTTTGCTGACGTTTTTTACGACTAAAGAAAAACCATAAAATATTCCCCAATAATAGGGCTGCTAAAATCCAAATTGAAATATCCATCGCTTTGGGTTTTGGCGCATGTTTAACATTGTGTTGTTTGGCTTGTGAACTTGAGATATACACGTCTTTGGTAACCCGCCAATGCCCCTCTTTAGCTTTTATATCAGCAGTATACGTATATTTGCCGGGCTTGATTTTTTCGTTTGGTGCAAGTGTTAAAGGTAAATTGAAATGTGAATTCGGGGCAATCCGATAATTGATCTTTTTCATTTCAAGCTTGGTTTGCTTACCAGTTAATGTAGCCACAATCTCAGCGTCTCTAATGAAGGCCGGGTTTGGATTTTGCAACTGCGCTAAAATGACCTGGTTTTGATCAACTTCAGCCACTTTCACGTTGGACAACAATACTTTGGGTTGCACGATTGGCTTGGCAGCTTGTTGTAAGACCACCCCAATTGTATAGGCACTCTTACACTTTACCCCTTGATTGAGCTGTTGTTCATCCCCTAAAACCTGTGTAAATGAAACCCCACCCGCAATCACCCCATCAAATGCGCCACTTGGACTCTTCAATGTGTAATTGACTTGTTGTGAGGTATTCGGTGCAAGCGTAATTTGCTTGGGACCATCAATTTTAAGTAGCTTTGATAATGGATATTTAAGTGACTTATCAACCAGCAATTTAGGATCTGGCCCATATTCAATCACGCCATTATCATTGGTACGCGCCGCATCAACTGCTAATTCAACCGTAACTGCCGCTTTGGGGTCTGGGTTGACCACCATGACTGACAAAGTCTGCGTTTGCTTTGGTTGGACGGTTAAATCAAAATAACTTACATTTAAATTTCGTTGGTTGGCCGCTGGTTGGGTGCTGACATAAAATGTCTGCGCAGCAACTGGTTGGGTTGTGATTACAAAGGCAACCAAACCAAAAACAAGCCCACAAATCAAATTCACTAATTTCATATTTTATCCTCAATATTTATGCAGGGACGTCATTTAGCTTCCAAGTTAAGGTTGCTGAATAACTAACATTAAGTTTTGGTGTTGCGGATGCAGGCAATTGCATCTTAGCGGCATTTTCACCATACAGGCCAGTACTTTCTCCGTAACCGCTATGATCGGCTGTGCGCTTAGCTGTTGAATTATCTGGCACGTTAGAAATGACCGTGGCCGTCTGATTAACCACAACACCGGCAAACTTGGTCGGTACTTTGTTTTTCGTATCAGCCGTGGTCATGGTTGGCTCACTAAGTTTAAACTGTGCGCCTTGCAAAATATCGTCACCGTTTTTAAATTCATCGCGACTAACTGTTAAATTCCAGCCCGAATACGTACCCCGATAATCACAGACCTTCAATGTTTGATTTTTGGTACTTGAAAAATTGATACCATCTGTATATACCCGCTTGTGGAGTTGTTGTTTGTTGGCCTGAAAACTAGGGACTGATTCAAGTACTAATTGTCCGGCCTTGTTTTCATCAGCGGCAAATGAAATCACCGCATCAGAAGTTTGTTCGATACTTGCGGCAGCTACAGACGTGCTTAACCCTAGACTGGTTGCTAGTAGGTAAAGCGTTGTGATGGTTGCTTGTTTAATTATTTTAGACATGGTAATTCTCCTATTGTTGTGTGTAAAAATATTATCGTTTGGCCAACTTACTGAAACTTAAATGGCCATTAATTTGGTACATCATTGAGGGCAATCGTGACTACCCCGCGATATTGGCGCGCCAGTTTTGGTGCATCATGGGCGCTTAATTGAAAAGTGACATCCCTCGTCTGGATAATTTGGGCTTGAATACCGCGCATATTCGCGCCAGTAAAGATTTGTCTGGGACTGGCTAAGAGCTGTGTACCACCGATGTTTATTTGTGAATAATCCAAGGTATCGCCAATTTTGGTTTGCATTGGATTATTTAATTTAGCGGTAACGCTCCATTTTTTACGTCCATTGGATACAGTATCAAACACTGTGATCCCAAACTGTTTTGGTGGGACTGGTTGATTGATGGCGGCAATTTTTAATGTTCCAAAGTCCATCATGGGCGCTACATCTAGATATCGGATCCCATCATAGCGCACAGTCACATCCTTAGCGCCGTCAACGAATTTAGCGGGAATGTAATTGATGCGCGCTTGAAACCCGGCCACAAATGGCACCTCCACCCCCGCAAAAATGGGGTAAATTAATGGTTGCCCGGATTCATCAGTATAAGTGTGGGTATCAGTCTTGGCATCGTATTGATCCCAAATACATTGTGTGATTTTTTGCGGTTTAAGCCGCCGAAATTCATTTTTATTACCTTGCCCAACTAACAGTTTAATGGTGCGCGTATATTTCGTCTTAGTGAGGGTGGTCGATGCGTTATGCATATTTTCATCAAACCCCACATGTTGACTTGTTTCAGGCTGTTCAGCTCCAGACACAGCTGACAGACTAAACCAGATAACGCTCAAGCCAAGAACTATCCCTATAAAAATTTTAGCCATGCATCAACCTCCGAATGCGGGAAACAAATTATCGCGATGTGCCCAACGAATATCTTAAGTGATTACTTACTAAAAGGATACTTGCTCTTTTTTAAAAAATTTAAAATAAAAAAAGTTAGACCCCAAGAAGCCTAACTTAATCAGTTATTTAGTTTTTAAATTTAACAAGTCAACACCCAACGGGACATGCGGTTTGTTTGTGCCACTCTGCACACCATTATTTGGAGTTAGATGTTGTTGCCGCCGCTTACGATTTTCATCGACGGCCTGCAGGGTGCGAATATTATTTTTGTCCCAATTGATTAAAATACTTTGGATGTATTTCAAATTATACGCTTGGTTCAAGACCGCCTCTTTCACCGCTTCTTTGATCATCACTGGTTTGAAATGGTCAACATCAAACCACTTAGTGACGTCTTCTAATTCAAATGGCGTTAACATCCGCCCAAATTCTTGTTCGATAATGCGAAAAATATCGGCGCGGGTCGGTTCATCCCCAATGGTCGGTGCCGTCTTTTCAGCGTTCACCCGGGCAACATCGGTTGGGACCAACGCAATTAAGCGATCATATAGAGGTTGCATATTGACCTGCGTGGTTAACCGGCCGCCTGCATTATGTTGATTAGTGAATTCCAGTAAGCCTTTAACGCGCATCGATTCTAACTCTTTAAAGACACTTTTGGCATCAGTGCCCATATATTTAGCGATGATGGCAGTATTTGGTTCACTGGCGCCTTGGTCGAGCATGGCTTTCGTCTGAATGAACACGGCCAATTCGGCTTCGGTCATGCCAACGTCACGATAGCGTTGCAATAATAAATTACTAATGGTGGTTGTTCCACTCGCAATAAATTGTTTAAATCCTAAATCGGACATACACAGCCCACCTTTCCAAAAATTTAGCTCCGGTAATAAAAAGAGACAGAGATTGCCCCGTCTCTTGTTAGTTAATGTTTATGCTTATGGCCACAAACGGTTCATGGTCCGTGGGAATGGGATGGCTTCACGAATGTGTTCTTCACCAGTCACCCAAGTTACCATGCGCTCTAAGCCGAGCCCAAAGCCAGCGTGTGGCACAGAACCAAACTTACGCAAATCAAGATACCATTGATACTCTTGCAAGTCCAAACCTTGGTCCTTGATGCGTTGTTCGAGGTAATCATAATCAGTGTCTCGTTCTGATCCACCGATAATTTCGCCATAACCTTCAGGCGCCAACAAATCAGCTGAGATTACCACATCGTCGCGGTCAGGATGGCGCTTCATGTAGAAGGCTTTGATGGCCTTAGGAAAATTGGTGATGAAGACAGGCTTGGCGAAATGGTTAGCCAAGAAAGTTTCTTCTGGTGAACCAAAATCAGCCCCCCATTCAACATCAAAATCATTTTCCTTCAACAAAGCAATCGCATCATCATATGACATCCGTGGATATGGCAATTGCGTATAGCTCTTTAACAAAGCCTGATCACGACCCAACAAATCTAATTCGTATTGGTTGCGATCCAAGACAGCTTGAATCAAATACGCAATGTACTTTTCTTGAACTTCCATTGAAGCAGCTTGATCCATCCAAGCCATTTCCGGTTCAATCATCCAAAATTCAGTTAGGTGCCGCCGGGTCTTTGACTTTTCAGCTCTAAAGGTTGGGCCAAAGGTGAAGACCCGTCCAAAGGCCATAGCCCCAGCTTCAGCGTACAATTGACCAGTTTGTGACATATACGCATCTGAATCAAAATATTCAGTGTGGAATAATTCAGTTGTGCCTTCGGGTGCTGACCCCGTCAAAATTGGGGCATCCAACTTGATGAAGCCTTCTTGATTGAAAAATTCATAGGTCGCATTAATCAATGTCGTGCGGATACGCAACACGGCAAATGGTTGCAAATGGCGCAAATACAAATGCCGGTGATCCATCAAGAAATCAGTCCCGTGTTCTTTGGGCGTGATTGGGTAGCCTTCAGATTCGCCAACAACGGTCAAATCTTTAACATCCATTTCATAGCCAAACGCTGACCGGTCATCGGCTCTAATCGTCCCAATCAAATACATTGAGGTTTCTTGCTTGAGCGCCTTGGCCTTGGCAAAAATTTCTTCGCCAATCTCTTCTTTGACCACCACGCCTTGCATAAAGGCCGTTCCGTCGCGGAGTTGGAGGAATTGCATCTTCCCTGACCCACGTTTGTTACGCAACCAAGCGCCTAACCGAACTTCTTGGCCAACATAGTTTTTCGCGTCTTCAATGCGAATAGTTTCCATTATATTTATCCCACCCTTTATCAATATTAATTATAAGTTTTGAATTGTCCGCACTTCATTACCATTGCTAAACTGGACGGTAATAAAATTCAGATTGCCATTTTGATCAATGAAAGTGACTTCCCAGACGGGCACGGTTTTGTATATTGCCATGCCAATATTAGTAATCCGTTTTGGTTGATACTTGGTTTTAATTTGCTTTTTGACCGCCTCATAACTAATGCCGTCTGCTAATTTAACCGTTTGCATCTTTTTAGTATGCTTTTCAATAATCACGGCCACTGGTTGGTGCTTTTTATTAATCCCAACCACCGTGTAATAAGTATGATCGCGTGAATTCCAATAAAAGGTATTCACTGAGACAACCTGCTTTTTCTTAATCGCCAAGGCGCTGTATTCACGATTAGCTTGATTAATGGGGCGCAACGCCGTGCCAATGATGCTATAACCAACGACAAAAATGCCAATCAGCGCCAGCAAAATGCCAATGATCCAGCGGCGATTTTTATGTTGTCGACGCCGAATTGCACGCATTTCCATCTGTTGGCCCTCCTTTAAGCGTATCGTGAAACATGGCTTTTAACCTATCTAAGAATAGCAAAAATCACCCATAAATAAAAGGGCTATTCTTGCCGTTTGAAAAATGTTTGCAAAGTCGCTAAGACATCGGTATCAGCCAATTCAATTTGTGGTAATTGCTCAGGCAACATTTTGCGAATTGTTTTCCCATATGGTTTCTTGACTAAGCGCGAATCATAAACAATAATCGCCCCGTAATCGTCACTGGTTCGCAACAACCGCCCAATCCCTTGCCGCATCTTCAAAACGGCCTTAGGTAATGAGTTTTGATAGAAAGGTTGCTTACCTTCGCCCAACAACAGCGCTTCTTCAGCTTTTTGGAGCATTGAATCTGGTTGATCAAACGGCAGCCGCGCCATCACAACAAGCCGTAACTGGTCACCTGGCAAATCCACCCCTTCCCAAAAACTAGCGGCACCTAAGACCATTAATGGCGTTTCTTGTTGCAGACGCTTAATGATTTTATTCCGTGTCCCTGAGAAGCCTTGCGCCAACAAGGTCACATCACTCATGCGTAAATCACGACTGGCTTGTAAGTGGCTATATACTGCCCCAAGCATTTCGTGTGAATTAAACAATACGAGGATGTTTTTATCTAGACTAGTTGCAATCGGCACCAATTGTTGGGCTAAGTACTGCGCAAATTGTGGCGTATTAGGTGTTGGCGCATTTTCGACCATCAACAATTGGGCTTGATTAGCATAATCAAATACTTCAGCAAACCGATGCGAACTAGCTGTCGTCCGATCGAGGTTTAAGCGATCATATAAATACCCCGACTTTTGTGAGGTAAACAGTGTCGCACCAGTAATAATTGGTGGCAAGAAATGCGGATAAATGCGGTCTTTGAAGTAGTCCAAAGTGTGCAATAGCCCGCCGGACATTTTAATAGAAATACTAGACGCATTGACGTTTTCAGTCAGCCAAAAGACACTGGCCATCGGAAAATCAATCATGTCTTGTTGGAATTTAGTCAACTGCATTTCAGCTTTATTAACAATACCAATCAAGCGGCGCAAATCAGCTAAATTTTGGCGTTCAGTGACACTAAAAGTATCCGAACTATTACCAAATTCAGCCATCAAATTCGTCAAATGCGTGTCAATTTCACTGGCACTATGATGCATGCTAGCAAGCATATCTTGTTGATTGACCCAAAATTGAGCGAGTTGTGTGGTATCCAATAAGAAATCGTATTGGCCAGTTGTCGCAGGGGTTTTAGGCGTCAAGATAAAGGCCCGATAGAGTTTTTGTTGCAGCTGATTGACCATTTGATTGAGACTAGTCAATTGCGCCACCAAATCGCGTTGTAGTTTCCGCCCACCCGTAATCCGTGGGAAAACGCTCCGCAAGTTGGGCTGGCGCGAATCCAACAATTCCAAGGTATTGTCGATAATCGTTGACCAATTGTTGAAATTCAACTGATGTTGGCTTTGACTAACGACCGCATTCGGCAAATTTTGGGCCTCGTCAATAATTAAGAACGGCTTGGTGGTTTGGTTCCCCAATGATTGGGCATATTGGGCTAAATACGCGTGATTAACCACGAGTAAATCCGCTGAGGCAATCAATTGTTGTTGGCGCTCCCAGAATTCGTGGCCAGCAAAGCGTGATTCGGCTGGGAGATTGGCTGGCAATGACAATTGAGCCAAGAAATCTTCGCCAATGTTATTCAAATTCAATTCGTCATAGTCACCCGTGAGTGTTTGCGTCAACCACACCAACATTTGCGCCTTGGCAAATTGGAGATTGATCGACCCTTCATCCCGTTTCAATAAGCGCCTAAAACTTTGCAAATTCAAATAACTTTGGCGTCCTTTTAATTGCATGGCGCGGATTTCAAATGGTAAATGCGGCCGCAATTGGGTATCAACCACTTCAACAACCTGTTTTTGGAGATTTTTTGTCGGCACTGCAATAATCGCTTTAGTTTGTTTTTCGTGCGCTAAATATGCAATTGGGAATAAATAACCCAATGTTTTCCCCATCCCCGTGGGCGCTTCTAAAATCATCGCGGATTCACCAGCCACTTCAGACAACTCAGTATCATCATAATGGCGGTAAATTAGATTCATCATCTTGGCTTGTTCTTCACGGTAATCTAAAGCATCCCCAAACAAAGCTTCTTTAGCGATCTTTTTGGTTGGAAAATGCGGTGCCGCTTGCCAACCTGGAATTGATGGCGCTGAAAAACGCCGAATCGCAAGCCCATCAACGACTTGTAATTGATTCGGTAACGGCTGTGGTTTGAGCCGGTTAGCGGCCAAGGCACTTTCAAACACCATGCGTGAATTCATCGGCAAGACTAACGGCATCTCCGTGAGCGTTTGTAACGTCAGCATCGGTAGCTGATTAGCATTGGTCATAATATCGATAAGTAAATGCGCGGTTGCCGTGGCATCACTATCAGCTTGGTGGGGATGTCCGTGCTCAATGGCTAGATAATGGGTCAAATCACTTAGCCGATAACTCGGTGCAGTGGGCCATAAAATGCGGGCTAGTGGCTCAGTATCAATTGCATCCCCCGTCAAAGGCGCCATCCCAATGCGTTCAAATTCAGCATTTAAAAATGGCAAATCAAAATTCACGTTGTGAGCCACAAAAATTGTCTCGACCAACATCGCATGGAGCGCAACGGCAACGTCTTCAAAATACGGTGCATTCTTTACCATTTTGGTGGTAATGCCCGTTAACTTAGTGATTACACGTGGCACCGGTTCACCCGGATTGACCAACGTTGTAAATGTATTGATGATTTTATTATTTTGAACAAAGGCGGCCGCGACCTGAATAATATGGCCGGTACTAGCGTTTGTTCGTGTTGTCTCAAGATCGACAACGGCGTAGATGTCTGAATTTAGCATCTTTTTATCCGTGTTTCCTATATATGTAAATCTATTGTATCACGATTTAACGACTAACTTTGTCCACGATAAAGCGAATTTTGGTATGATAGAGATTAATAAATCAAGAGATTGGTGGTTTACACTGTGTTAAATCAAGCTACTGGAACTAGTCATGCCAAAGTTATCTTAATTGGCGAGCACGCGGTTGTCTATGGGATGCCAGCGATTGCCCTACCGTTAACCGACATTGCGATGACGGCGACACTTTCAAAACGGACGGCCGGTCAAGTTATTATCGGGTCTGAATATCAAGGCCCTTTGTCTGAAATGGCTGAAGTTTATGAAGGCATTCGGCAACTTATCACGCGCTTATTGCGGTATTTTGGTGTGCCCAGCCTCCCCTTCACCTTGCGCATTAATTCAGCGATTCCCCAAGAACGGGGCATGGGTTCCTCAGCGGCCAGTGCGATTGCCATCGTGCGTGCCTTTTTCGCATTTTTTGAAGAAGCATTAGACGAGGCTACCTTGCAACGTTGGGCCAATATTGAAGAATCGATCACGCATGGCTCACCATCAGGCGTTGATGCCGCGACAACGGCCAACGATACACCTATCTGGTTTGTCAAAGGTCAACAACCCGAAAAGATCCCCATGCATCTCAATGCGACCCTCATTATGGCTGACACAGGTGTCCATGGGCAAACCGGCTTGGCGATTTCAGTGGTCCGTGAAGCGCTCATGAACGACGCCAAAAATACGCAAGCGCATATCGATGCCTTGGGTGAATTGACCTTCCAAACTAAACAAGCCCTCGTCGATAATGATTTGCACGCTTTGGGGCACGCCATGAATTCAGCCCAAGCCCATTTAGACGGGCTTGGTATCTCACATCCCAAGCTCGATAAATTAATCACTGTGGCCCGCCATGCCGGTGCTCTAGGCGCCAAACTAACTGGTGGTGGCGTTGGTGGTGCCATGTTAGCCCTCGCACCTGATGATGAGACGACTAGCCAAATCATCGCCGCTTTAGAAGCCGCCGGTGCCCGCGAAGTTTGGATTCAACACTATTCGGTTTAATTAACCAATGAGGATATAACTATGGAGCATTTTACCGCTCGCGCTCATACCAATATTGCCTTACTAAAATACTGGGGCAAAGTCGATACTGATTTAATTATTCCAACTACGACCTCAATTAGCTTAACGTTAAATGAGTTTTTTACTGATACCACGGTTTGGTTTGATGCGGCTTTGACCCAAGACGAAATCACGTTAGATGGCCAATTATTGACTGGCAAGGCCCAAGCTAAGGTCGTGCACGTATTAAATTTAGTGCGCAAACAAGCCCAAATTACCACCTTTGCCCACGTGAATTCAGTTAACCACGTCCCCACGGCGGCTGGTTTAGCTTCATCTGCCTCGGCGTTTGCTGCCTTGGCTGGGGCGGCGAGTCAAGCAGCTGGCTTAAAATTAGACCCCAGCGCCTTATCTCGCTTAGCCCGTCGTGGTTCAGGGTCAGCTAGTCGCTCAATTTTTGGTGGCTTTGCTCAATGGGACCGTGGTCATGATGATCAAACCTCTGTGGCGCACCCTATAGCTGAACATGTCGATTGGCCAATTCAATTAATGACAGTGATTGTCAGTGATCAACCCAAGAAAATTGATTCACGTGGGGGGATGCAAAACGCTAAGCAAAACTCCCCATTTTATGCTGCTTGGGTGACCATGGCCAATCAACAAGTGCCTGCCATGCAACAAGCCATTGACAACCACGATTTAGTAACGCTAGGTGAATTAGCTGAAGCCAACGCCTTACAAATGCACGCCCAAAACATCGTGGCCAACCCGCCGTTTAATTATCTAACGGATACATCATGGCTAATCATCAATACCGCACAAACGCTGCGCCAACAAGGTATCCCAGTTTATGCCACGATGGATGCTGGGCCAAATGTTAAATTGATTTCAAAGCCAGCTGATACCGCAATCATCACGGCTGCCTTAACTAGTGCCATTCCAGATGTGAAAATCCAAGTTGCCACCCCTGGGCCAGGTATTATCATCCAAACGGGAGATTTCATTCATGATTAAAGTTGAAATCCCTGGCAAATTATTTATCGCCGGTGAATACGCGGTCACAACCCCAGGTCAACCCGCCCTCATCTTTGCCGTTAATCGGTTCGTAACCGCAACAATCACCACAAATTTAAACGCTAACATCAAGTTGACCAGTGATTTGTTGGGGACCATGGAGCTACCGACTGCTACCCTCGCTAATCACGTCCTCATTGATGAATGGGCCGTGGTCTTACGGGGTATCCAATTAGTCCAACAATATTTATATGAAACTGGCCAACCCTTGCAAAGTTTTGATTTAACTTTGACTAGCAATCTCCCGCAAGCCAATCATAAATTGGGCTTGGGCTCATCTGGGGCGGTGTTAGTAGCCACCCTCAAAGCGGTTTTGCAATTGCACCATCTGAATTTGTCAAACCTGGAGTTGTTTAAATTAGCTGCCCTCGCCCTCTTAACCACACCCAATTTCAAGCGCGGTTCCATGGGCGATGTCGCCGTAGCCATTTATACTGGCTTAATCAGTTATACTAAATTTGAAACCCCGGCCGTCATGACCATGCTGGAGCAAAAGTTAACGCTCCATGCCATCATTACCACCGCTTGGCCAAGGTTAACCATTAATCAATTGACTTGGCCGGTAGACTGGCAAATTTTAATTGGTTGGACCCAAACGCCGGCCAGCACGCAAACATTGTTGAAACACTCAGCGCCGATTGCCCCAGCGCTAACTAAATTGTTTTTGACTGAATCATTGGTCGCCTTTGACCATTTAGAATTAGCCTTACAAACCCACGATTTTGCGTTGTGGCACCAAGCCATCACGATGAATCGCTTGTTGTTAGATGAATATACAACCCAAGCCAAGATTCCATATTCCACCCCTCAATTGACCAATTTAATCACCGCGGCAACCGCTTTGGACTTGCCAGCTAAAATATCTGGTGCTGGCGCTGGTGATAACGGCCTCGCCTTCACTGACGATGCGACCAAAATCACCGCCTTGTACACTGCTTGGCGCGCACAAAATATTATCCCGCTTGATTTACAGATCTATCAGGCAGAAACTGGAGACCGCTCATGGAATTAACACATGCCCATCGCAAAGACGAACACTTAGCTGTCGCCGAACTAGAATATCGCAAGCACGCGCCAGCCTCATCACTTGAGCAAATGCGGGTGTTACACAATGCATTACCTAATTTGGCCGTCAGTGACGTTGATTTAAGCGTGCATGATGCCAACTTCCCACTGACCACGCCGTTTTATATTGAAGCGATGACTGGTGGGAGTCAAAAAACTGGGATCATTAATCAACAATTAGCCCAAGTTGCAAGCGAAACCGGCTTGGCCATGGCGGTGGGTTCACAAAGTATCGCCCTCACCCATCCAGAAGCCATTGAAACCTTTACGATCGCCCGTAAAACTAATCCCAATGGCTTTATCATGGCTAATATTGGGGCTGGCCACACTGCCAAAGAAGCGCAATTGGTCGTTAATATGTTGGAAGCCAATGCGCTAGAAGTCCATATCAATGTCATGCAAGAACTCGTCATGGCTGAAGGTGATCGCAATTTCAAGTGGGCCGATTCGCTAGCTGAAATCATCAATACCGTTAATG
Source organism: Lactobacillaceae bacterium (assembly GCA_031289015.1). Classification (GTDB taxonomy): domain Bacteria; phylum Bacillota; class Bacilli; order Lactobacillales; family Lactobacillaceae; genus Weissella. The sequence continues at coordinate 80,352 of JAITQG010000014.1, read as the reverse complement.
TGCCCGTAATTATTAAAGAAGTCGGCTTTGGTATGTACAAGGAAACGATTGCCCAACTCCAACAATTAGGCGCCCAATACATTAATATTGGTGGGCGGTCTGGCACGAATTTTGCTGTGATTGAAGATCGCCGGAACCGAACTGATGAGGCCGATCACAGTTATCTATACGACTGGGGCCAAACCACGGCTGAAGCACTTTTGGAAGCCCGAGCTGTGCCTAATGCGCCAACTATTTTTGCTACCGGGGGCATTCATTCGCCCCTTGATGTCTTAAAAGCTCAAATCTTGGGTGCTAAGGCAGTCGGTGTGGCTGGCCATTTCCTCCACACCGTCATGCAAAATGATGTGGCTGGCTTGATTACAGAGGTTACACAATGGCAAACTGACCTCGCCAAGTTATACACTGCCGTTGGAGCCAAACAGCAAAGTGAATTGTTACAGGTGCCCTATGTTTTGAGCCCTGAATTGCATAGCTACGTGACCCAACGTGGGTTACAAAATAATTAATCTTTTCTAAAAACAGTCAATACTTACTTAAGATGGCTAAGTATTGCTGACGTTACAGGTCCACAACTAACCAGTGGGCCTTTTATTTTGTATAGTTAAAAGTATGAAAAACATGTTAACGGAAACGATTCGTCAACAAACGGACGATCAAATTATTGATGCCACGCTGACATTGTTGCAAAGCCAATCTTATGACCAACTCGCGGTGACCGAAATTACCCGCTTGGCAGGTGTGTCCCGGATGGCTTTCTATCGCCACTTTGGTACAAAAGAAGCTGTCATCAATGCAATTGTTGAACAATTAACTACGGATTTCGCTGCTGAAGCGCAAACCCTCCCATTAGATCCACAAAAAGTCGCTGAAGCCTTTTTCGAATTTGTCCAAGCCAACGCCACGGCCATTGCAGTTTTGCTAAATGCCGGTTTGCGCGAACAATTCTACCCACCGTTGCGCGACATTTTGCACGGTTTGTATTCTGACATCTTGCGTCAATCTGCAACCAATGCCACGGCGGTCGATTATGTTTCTGACTTTACGGCGTCGGGGATGTTAGCCATCGCAATTCGTTGGATCACAACGGGGATGCACGATTCAGTGAGTGATTTAGCTGACATCGCGCGGGAAATGACTGAAGCCCAACACACAATTTTATAAAGCATTTAGCGAGGTTGCCTTGGCACCTTGCTTTTTGTTTGTAAAAAAATTACACTCAAACTATTAATTAATGCTAAGAAGGTTATCATGGAAAATACGACAAAAAGTCATTTGAATATTCGCGTAATTGATTTATTAGCAACCCTGATTGGAACGGGGATGTATGGCTTTGGGCTAGCCAATATCAATATCCCCAACAATTTGGCGGAAGGTGGCGTGTCAGGTTTAACCCTGATTGCCCGTGCCCTTTTTCACATCAATCCCGCTTACACCACGTTGCTGTTTAATTTACCGCTGATTTTAATCGGCATGAAATTACTCACCAAGCGCGATGTAATATACACAGTTTGGGGAATCGTGAGTTTATCGTTTTGGATTTGGCTTTGGCAACTCATGCCGTTTCTGCAACCGGATTTAAAACACGACATGTTTGTCGCCGCCCTCTTAGCTGGGGCGATTGGCGGCCTTGGTTCTGGGTTGGTTTACCGGTTTGGTGGCACAACAGGCGGCGCTGATATCGTAGCGCGGATCTTTGAACAACGGTTCCACGTCCCCATGGGTCGAACCCTCTTCATCGTGGACGCCGGGGTTTTGACCCTCTCACTAATCTATATCAACATTCCACAAATGGTTTACACATTAATGGCGGCCTTCGTCTTTGCCCAGCTGGTTAATTTCACCCAACAAGGTTCATATGCTGCCCGTGCCTTTATGATTTTCAGTACGCATAACGAAGAAATTTCACATGCGATTATGAAAGAAATCAACCGTGGTACAACCCTGCTGCATTCAGAAGGTGGCTACTCGCATGAAAAGAGTAACGTATTATATACCGTGGTTGACCCCTCTGAAATTCACAAAGTTCGGCAATTAGTGCACGAAATTGATCAAAAAGCCTTCGTGACCATCGTCAACACTTCAGAAACTGTCGGTGAAGGCTTCACCTACCTAATTCCCAAGAAAAAATCACTACTAAGTTTGCGAAAATGATACCCGAAATTTTTGTTAGCGTCATCTAAAATGCTTACCGTAACGATTTTCGCTACGGTAAGCATTTTACACTTAATCCAACTTGTTCAATACTTGGAACATTACTGGTCAATTTATCAGAATATTCTTAAATTACTAAATCGTTTGTGAATCCTCATTCTGAACCTTTCTCATATTGATTAATTTTATTAGCTAATCCTTTTAGGGGCAGCAGTAAGGCAACGGTTAATAATAAAAATATAGACCATCCAAAATCAACATTAACTATGTTTACCAAAGCGCCAAACGCTGCAATTAGAAAAGGCGGTAACATCATAGATAATGATCCAAGCAATCCATAAACCACTCCCAAACGGTTATGAGATAGGTTTTTCATTAAATTCCCATAAAATCTAGGTGCTATTTTTGCTAACGTATAGCCTAATATCGTTATTAATATAAGAATTAATATTCCATTATGGAGCAAAAATGATATAGCTAATAATACCTGTACCACCAAATGGACTAACAGAATACTTGAAAATTTTAATTTTTTAAATATGTCAGATACAAAAACAGAACCTAAAAACATTGCAATTGGAAATAACGATGTTATGAGGAAAAATTTTTGCTCAAAATTTAATCCAAAAATGCTAACTTCGTTTCTGATGGAAATGATAGCCAGCAGATTAATGCTTCCAGCAATCCCATTGACCATTATTATGTAAATTAAAACCTGTCTCACGCCAGGTAAATTATTTAATTCATGTAAACCAGCCTTAACCCTATCAATAAACCTAAGTGTCTCAACCTGTTTTTTTACAACTTGTTTTGGCTCATTGAGTGAATTTTTTCGCCAATAGACATTTACACCAGATAAAACAAAGAGCAAAGCATTTAATACTGCAAATATAACGAAATTTTGGTTTACAACTGTTAATAAGGCCAATCCAACCGCTCCACCAACAAAATCAATTAGAACGGACATACTTTGAGAGAAGCTCGCTGCAGTTCCAAAATCATCATCCTCTAAGTTGCTTTTTAGTAGATGGTTGTATATCCCTCCCCGAATTCCACCCAGCAAATCTGATAGAACATTAAACCCAATTATCAGAGCTATGAAAATTGTAGCATTATGAATAATTAATAGAGCCACAACAATATAAATAACAGCTTGAATCCACCGTATAATGGAATATTTTTTTACTTTATTTTTTAAACGATCAGCAACATCACCCGTGAACACCCCCAGCATAGTTGGTACCCAATTCAATACAGAAATAACTGCAATCCATACTGATGCATTAGCGGAATCACTTATGTAAATTATTAATGCAAAATTAAATAATGTCATCCCAAACAGGTTTGTATAATCAGAAAGCGCTAATGTAACAAATGCTTTATTTTTCAATAATTTTCTCATATTTCGCCTATCCTAAAAAACATACAGCTTATACATTATAACTGTATGTTCCTTTATTGAATTTATGTACTTGTAACGATCACTGTTGAACAAGAATTTTTACCAATACTTGCTCCCATTTCATCTAACATTGTATCAACCGTCGTCATTTCAGCCTTAAGGCCCAAATTTTCTAACTCTTTTTTCAATTCTAAATCCATGTCTTTACCTCCTTTCATTAATATATATAGCATATAGTTAATTTTTGAATTTTTTGTGTACAAGTTAGTGTATTATTAGTTTTTAATTAGTTTTTTCTCATAATTTTTGATTTGTAGGTTTATAAAAATAGTTCCATACTTTCTTATTTTCATACTGTGTCCCGAATTGTCCAAACTAATCAATCGACATTTTTTTGAGCATTAATTTAATTCGCCTTAATTTTGTATTATATTTTGTTTTTAATTAATTTCGGTTAAATGTAATTACCAGTCAATTCCATAGATCATAGTTAACGTTCCGCATCAAGCATTGCTATTCTACATCTCAACCGGTAGACATAAAACGTGACCCAAAAATGACATTTTGGATGGCCTTTTTCTGACATTTTAACGTGGCCCTTGACATGTCCTTTACAAGGGTGACAATGATCAAATAAAAATGACCAAAATTGGTCAACGAATTTACCGTATTTTGGTCATTAATTCTTTTTTTGTATTTCATTTAATCCATATGCATCGATTCTTTATTGATTCCTTAAATAAATACAATTTGCCCTTGATACAGGCGTACAGACTGATCAATCTATCAAATATTGCTGGCGTTCGCTTGTCCTTCTGAACAGAGTTCCCCCATTGGAATAATTTAAAATTATTCGTAATAATAGGTGCTTGTTCATGTTAAAGTTCATCTATTATCACTTGGATTTACAATATTTATCTATGCGGAATTATTCACATAAATAGATTTAAAAAATTATTTATCAAGAATTTTTTGCTTGTACGCATCATAATCAGCTTGAGTGATCAAACCCTCATCCAAGGACTGTTTCATTTGTTGTAAATCATCATGCAAGGAATTAGTTGGTGTATCCACGGTGTTCTTTAGATGATTACTAGTGAGCACCCCATCCATAGCCCCATCTTTACTATCTGAAATGCCGCGTTGAATTTCCTTGGCAATACGATGAACCACATTTTTAGTCCACCACACGCTAAATGAATCACCAAATGTCTCCACCTTCACACTACCCCAAATCATGCCCGTATCAGGATTGACGTTGTTGATGTTTGAGAGCGGAATATTAGTTGTATCGTGATGGAATGGCTTCCAGTGGGCATAAATAATGCGTTGTTCAGTTGTGATGGCATAGCCAAAGAACCCAATCGTATCGCGGTGGCGAACCCGGGTATGTTCCTCGCTACGGCCTTCATGGGCACCTTGGCGATGATTTGCTGGATCATATTGTTCAGTTGGTGAGTTAATCCCATCTTCAGGCTTATGGCGACCAATAAATGACACCAAGACCTCTTCTGAATCCAGTAGGCTTTCTTCGATCAATTTAAAGTGTTTCTTTTGTAGCCATGGGCCGATGATGAGCGTCCAGTTGAAGCCTAATTTATTTTGCCGGGCGTAGGTGTACATTTCCTGAGCAGTTTTCATGTGGTGACCTCCATTTGATCAGTTGTATATCTTATTATCTCATTTTAGTTTAAAAAGTGGTGAATTATCGTTTGGTTCCCGCTTGGTTATCGTTAGTTTGATGTGGAGTGCTGTTTGCCGCTTGCAGCGTCAAAATTGTTGTAAAATTTGGGCCGGCTGGGGCTCTCCGGCAAAGATCAATTTCGTGGGAAACGGGTGGCGCAAATATGGGGAAAGGTCCGCGAGCGGCCCTGCGCCATGCCCGTTGTGGGTCTTAATATCGGGCGCCGGTTCCCCATATTCGGCCACCCTTGCCTTTCCCACAAATTGATCGCTCCGAGCCCCAGCCGACCCAAATTTTACAACAATGAGCACATATCATCTGCATGTTTATAATTGATTAGCGCGTATCTTTCAAACCATAAAACCCTAACAATTGTTGATCCATATACGTTGATTTAGAAGTAGTAAAGCTGAAGTTCTAGGGCAACAAAAACAGAAAAAGTAACAACCAAAACAAAAAAGGAACAACCAAACCAAGGCTGTCCCAACAAAACTATTCAAACGAACCAACAAACTTATAAATTGGAAACCCAAGTTCAGAAAACTTTTGTTCATACTCAGTTTCCACATTATCAACCATCTTGTCAGCATCATCATGCAAATTCAGCGAAATGCCATCAGCTTGAAACTTGATGCCAAATTGCGCAAAACTATACAACGAGTATTCAAACAAGCCCCGATTGTCCGTCTTGAACTCCAATTCACCACCCTGTGGCAACACACTTTGATACCCTTGCAAGAAACTCTTGTAAGTTAACCGCCGTGATTCATGCCGGGTCTTGGGCCAAGGATCTGAAAAGTTTAGGTAAATTTTTGCAATTTCACCCTTCGAAAAATACGTTTCCACTCCCGCACCATCACCGAAGATAAACTTCAAATTTGGCAACGGTAGCTCATCTTCATCAGCTTTACGTGCTGCCACGGCCACGGCTGATTCTTGGATTTCCATTCCAATAAAATTAATTTCTGGATACTTTTTGGCCATCCCAATAATGAATTGCCCCTTACCCGTCCCGATTTCTACATGAATGGGTTGAGCTTGGTCAAAAATCGTGCCCCAGTTGCCTTGCAAGCCAGTAGCTCGTTCTTGATTGATGACTAATTCACTGTGTTCGTCCAACCAGTTAGTAGCCCATTTTTTATTTCTTAAGCGCACGGTTTTTACCCCTTTTTTGTGTGTCTTTAATCATATAGTCTGCATACAAGAATAACAAAAGATACCCTGCAATGGCAAGCACAATCAGACTAATCAAGCGCATCATCAATGGATCAGTGCCCGTCAATAAGACGCCAACCATGTACAAACCGGTTGTAATTCCGATCCAAACGCGCATCGCCTGCACAAATTTCTTGCGCCAAGTTGCCGCCGTCATTGGATATAATTGTTTGAACACCACGCGATCATACAGGTTTGCTAATGGTACCAATTGCAAAATCAAAAGATACATCAACAAAACCAGCAAGGCCAAGCGCAACCACCCGCCGACAAAGAAACTGAGTGCAAATCCAATCACGGTCAAACGCAGCCAAGTATTGATAAACTCCGGCCGGCGCACAAAAGCCGTCGTCAATAAATCCCCGGTGCGCAACACCTTGAGCTTAAACAAGCTCGCCTCCAACCACTTATGTTGCTTAATCCGTTGCCGTTGCCCTGGAATGTCAATAAACATATTGAAGAACCCATCGACACTCCCCCGGCGTTGGGCTTCGAGTTGTTCAACTTGGCGCCAGTTTTTTAGATTCGCCCCGCCTGGATTTGGCCATTGCGTATTACTTTGGGCAATCCGCCAGACAATCCACATCTTAACGGCTACCAGCACCAAGCTGGCTAAAATAATTAACCAAAGATTAGTCGTGAACAAGCGGAAATACATGGGCCAAAATAATAAGGCCATCAGTGCTTGAAGTACTCCGTTAAAGACCATCGAATATGTGGTTGCAGCTTTAAACAACTTGTTTAAACTTGGTTCATCAGCCAATAAAAAGACTGGATCGGCCGGCAAGACAAAACTGGCCGGCTTTTTAAAGAGATACAAAGTACCCAAGCTCAGTAACATGACAATTAATTGGCTCCACCAAACTTGGGGCGCCGTCATCCAGATGTTACGATAAGCCATCAACCCAGCCCCGAGCAAAATAAACAAGGCCAAAATTGCGTGATCATTAAACACGAAGCGACTTAATTTGAAATAGCGCACCCACGTGGTATAGAGGCGCTTTGAAAATAGTTTTTGCATCGCTTAGGCCTCTTCCATCATTTCTGGAACCAGGGTGCTAAACTCAGATGCCAGCCCACGATGCTTAACTTGCCCGTCTTCGAGATAAACAAAGGTATCGGCGTGGTCTTCAATGGTATCCAAAACGTGGGTCGTCAACAAAAATGACGTCCCGGCGGCTTTACGTTGGTCGATGAGGGCCAACAAATCCTTGACCGCCACCACGTCCAAGCCCAAAAACGGCTCGTCGATGATAAAAAATGGGGCTTCGGTCATAAAGGCCATCACAATCATGACCTTTTGGCGCATTCCTTTAGAAAAGTGCGTTGGGAACCAATCGAGTTTGTTAGCCAGCCTAAACAAGGTCAACAACTCATTAACCCGCTCCCACGCCTTGTCTGCATCTAAACCATACACATCAATCGTCACGGCGATGTGTTCACGCAATGTTAATTCTTCGTACAAAACTGGTTGTTCAGGAATATAGGCAATTTGGGCTTTATATTCCACGGGATTTTTGGTCAGTTCATACCCATTAATTTCAATCGTGCCCTGCTTTGGCGCCAGCAACCCGATAATATGGTTAATCGTGGTTGACTTACCTGAGCCATTCAAGCCGACCAAGGCCAATAATTGTCCATCCAGAACTTCAAATGTGACGTTTTTGAGCACCGCTAATTGGCCATACCCACCTGCTAAGTTATTTACTTTCAACATATTTAAATTCACCTTTGTGTGCTCGCTACAATAATGCGCGATGCCTTTTTAATCATTATAATATGGATTGGCGATTTTTATTAGCTAAACCCACAAATCTTTTCCTAATCAAGTTATAATATAAACAAATAACCTTTGGAGGCAACTAAAATGGCAGATATCTTTGATAAAATCATTGCTGGTGAAATTCCAGCGTATACAGTTTATGAAGACGACGATGTGCTTGCGTTTCTTGATTTATCACAAATCACCCCTGGGCATACTTTGGTGGTCCCTAAAACGCACGTGGCTGATATCTTTGAATATGATGAAGAGCTGGCGGCACGTGTCCTAGCCAAGTTGCCCAAAATCGCCCGTGCGATCAAAGCCTCTGATCCAGCCATTTTGGGGATGAATATTGTAGCTAACAACGGTGCAGCAGCTGGCCAATCAGTAATGCATTCACATTGGCACCTGTTGCCCCGCTATGCCGATGATGGCTTTGTAATTCCGGCCCCCGATCATTCGGCTGCATTTGATGCCGACAAGTATCAAGCCTTAGCCGCTAACATTGCGGCACACTTGGAGTAAGCTATTATGCAAGAAATCATTGATAAATTAAAAACCTATTTTAATGAATGGAAGCACGATATCACAGCTTTCACGTCATCATTTAAAGCCACCAAGCAAAACATGGCAAATTTGCAAGCCCAGATTCCAGAAGTCAAAAAAACGGTTAGTGAAGTACAACGTAGTGTTGAAAAAATGAAATTCAAAAATCAACCCCGCTTGGATCGCATTAAAGCAACCCAAGCCCACATGCAAGCCGAACTAGACCGCTTCAAAAAGAAATAATTAAAAATGCTGAGACGACTCGTCTTAGCATTTTTTTAAGCTTCGTCTTCAATTTCGCCTTCATGCACGGCATTAATTACTCGACTGTACATTAATTTGTGGGCCAAATTGCGAATTGGCTTGCCATTATTTTCCACATCATTTCGCAAACCATTAATGATTTTACCCAGAATGCTATTTAACTGGGCTTGCTCTTCTACATCTAAATAATTTATATAATCTGGCAGCGTTTGCTCGATATGCTCAGTTTGTGCTTTCCCTGCCTCAGTGAGTTGCACCAATGTAATGCGTCCATCAGCAGGTGACCGGTACTTGGTTACAAAGCCTTTTTTAACGAGCTTACTGACAAATTCAGCCGTTGATTGCGGCGTTAAATTCAAGCGTTCAGCTAATTCTTTTTGCGAGATATTATCTTCTTGCGCCAAAACAACTAAAATCTTTCCCTGCCCTTGAAACGCATTACCGTGTCCGCGCCGATGCCCCTCGGTATCTAGTAAATGTTGCAACATTATAAATTCGTCAAGCCGTTCTGCTAACTGATGTTGTTGAATGTTGGTGACCATATTTTACACTTCCTTTCATTTACTACTTTTGTCATATTATAACACGTTTTAACAAATTAATAAGGCCCCCTGAACAAAAGTGTTGACTTTTCTATCAGGGACCCTTATTATATTAATCAACAGGGGGCCTTATTAATTCCCCACTGCAAATAAAAAATGTATACGAGGTTTTGTCATGAGTGATGAATATGCAATTGAAGTCAACAATATCACGAAAACTTTTGGCGACAAGAATGCCGTTGATCATGTTTCATTAACCGTTAAAAAAGGTGAAGTGTTTGGCTTACTAGGTCCAAACGGGGCTGGTAAAACTACCACATTGCGAATGATTACCACCCTTTTGAAGCCGACTAGTGGTTCAATCAAAATATTTGGCCATGACACGCAAAAAGAAGATCGATTAGTTCGGTCAATGTTTGGCTTGACGGGGCAATATGCTTCCGTTGATGAAGACATTTCAGCTCGTGAAAATTTGATGATTTTTTCACGCTTGAATGGGCTCAGTCGCAGTGCTGCCAAAAAGCGCACGAATGAATTATTAGCCGAATTTTCTTTGGAAGAATCAGCTGATAAAGCCATTTCAAACTTCTCTGGTGGTATGCGCCGACGCCTTGATTTGGCCGTTAGTTTAATTACCCAACCCGCCTTAATCTTCTTGGATGAACCAACGACTGGCTTGGACCCCCGCACTCGTAATCAAATGTGGGATACCATCCGTGACTTAGTTGCCAAGGGTTCAACCATCGTATTAACCACCCAATATCTTGAAGAAGCCGACGAATTGGCTGATACGATCGCCGTGATTGATCACGGTAAGTTGATTAGTATGGGGACGCCTAAAGAACTTAAAGCTGCGGTTGGTGGTTCCACCTTACAAGTCGAAATTGCCGACCCAAGTAATGTGGCACAAGCTCAAGACTTGATTAAGACGACGTTGCAGACTGAGGTTAAATTAAAGAATCAAGAATTAATGGCGAAACTTGAAAATCCCAATCAAGTAACCGCCGTCTTGACTGCCCTATCAGCCGAGCACATTGATATTACTAACATTTCTGTACAACAACCCTCAATGGATGACGTATTCTTCGCATTGACGGTTGGTAAGAACTAAGGAGCAAAACTCATGGAAATTACAATGCAAAAAGGCAATGTCTTTGCTAACACGGCAACGATGGCCTACCGTAATTTATTAAAAACTCTGCACAACCCTGAACGACTAATGGATGTTATCATTCAACCCGTCATCTTCATGCTGTTGTTTGGTTATCTCTTTGGTGGGGCAATTGCTGGTGGAGTCCAAGCCTATCTACCAACCTTGGTACCCGGGATTTTGATGCAGACGCTCTTATCAGCCGCCTCTGGTTCAGGTTCACAAATCCGTGAAGACTTAGACTCAGGTATTTTTGATCGATTTAAGTCATTACCAATGGCCCATATCGCACCATTAGCCGGTCAACTATTTGCTGATGTGTTGCGCCTAATAATCGCCACGATCGCTTCATTATTGACTGGGATCTTCATGGGTTGGCGGCCTGAAGCAAACATTGGTTGGGTAATCTTGGCTGCCATGCTTGCAATCTTTGCTGGTTGGTCAATCAGCTGGGTCTTTGCGTTATTAGGTTTGTTAGCAAAAAGTGCTACATTGGTGCAAAGCTTCTCAATGCTCTCAATGATGCTCTTCTCATTCCTCTCAAGCGCCTTTATCCCAATTAAGACCTTGCCTAATTGGTTACAAGTGTTTGCTAATGCAAATCCGGTCACGTATGTTATTAAGGCGATTCGGGCCATGTTGGATCATGGTGTTTGGAATAATGATGCATGGATTGTCTTGGCCTTTGGTGTCGGGATTGTGCTCGTCTTTGCTCCGTTGGCAATTTGGGCTTACAACAAAAAGAATTAAAATGATAAAACCCCTTAGCGTTTGGATTGCTGCGGGGTTTTCTTTTGTTTGATGGGTTCTGCCGGTTGCCCCCTTTGGCGGCAACATTGTTGTAAAATTTGGGCCGGCTGGGGCTCTCCGGCAAAGATAAATTTTTGGGAAACGGGTGGCGCAAATATGGGGAAAGGTCCGCAAGCGGCCCTGCGCCATGCCCGTTGTGGGTCTTAATATCGGGCGCCGGTTCCCCATATTCGGCCACCCTTGCCTTTCCCACAAATTGATCGCTCCGACCCCCAGCCGGCCCAAATTTTACAACAATGAGCAGAGTTAATTCGGATGTTTTTAACATGTTGGTGTGTGACAGCTCCAGATTAATGTGTGGTTGGAACAAAAATTATGAACTACGGGATTTTGCCGTTCAAAAAACACAATTCCGTGTAATACTTTCACGTCATCGAGGTAGTTAGTTGAAGCTTTAGTAACCGGAAGGAGCTAGAGCGACTGGAGGTTGGGATTTGGGTTTGGTGGGGTAATGGGCGGAGCATTGGGGCTGTTGTAGGGGGTTAAGCGAGGTAGCGAAACGATTAAGACCCATTTTGTGGCCCACGCTCTTGGGCCGCAAAATTTTGGTCGTATTGGTTCGTGTCGCCCCCTTCAACAGCCCCAATGCGGAGCCCATTACCCCACCAAACCCAAATCCCTTGTCCCTGAAAGGGACAAAAAAAGACCGTGAAAGAAAGATTCACGGTCTAGTAAATATATATGAAATTAAAAATTAGGAAATCCCTCAGGAGTCAAACTCTGCAACCGTTGCAACAACCGCCGTAAAATCCCCTTCTCAGTCATCGAAGCCCACATCCCATCCATGCGCCGTTCATTAAAAATCACCACCGAAGTAATCGCCCGCACATCAAAGAAGTCCTCAGAAGTCCGCGCAATCTCATCAACATCATCTTCAGTAATCTCTTCATGTTGCTTTTGCATGAGCGTCCGCTTGAAGTTCTTGTCAAAATAATCTGACCCCTCAAACTCCTTAGCCAACGCAAACATGCGTGCATCGTATTGCGGATGTACCTCAAGTGAGCGTCCGGGTGCCCATTCAACTGGTTGCCCCTCAATTTCTGCAAGGAATTGATCATAGGCCGAGAAATTAAAATCATGTAGTACCGTCGTCATCATTTGTGCCTCCGTGAGTTGGAAGAATGTCTCTTCATTTGGTATTAAGTTTAGCATTCAACACCCAATTCCTATGCAAAAAAAGGAGTAATTTCTATGAACGAAAAAACGGTTCTATGAACGTTCACCGTTTGAATATATTATGTAAATTCGTATCAATCGCCGTTAATACATGGTAAACTGCAGTTGTTTCTATGATTGAAAATCCGATTCTATAAACGTCCACCGTTTGAATCACGCTTTAAACCGTTGATTTAACAGTGTTTGTTAATAATCTTCAATGTACGCCAATAAACGCCAACGAACGAAAAGAGGGCCACATGTTAAAAGCTGACAGCGGAAATTTGGAATATAAAATTGCTTCAAAAAATAGATTGCCTAAGTCATTGGCGGATCCCGTAATTACTTTTACTGATACTGATATCGATTCAGAATTGCTCGATAACTTTACCCTTGAGGATTTTAATTTGGCTGACATCCGTCGTTATCAAGCTGATTTAGCGACTAATTCCAGTGACAACATCGAACCTGATGAATCCATCGAATCATTTTTAGAACGCGTGGGCCTTATTCAAACTGATCGTTCAACCTCTGAGCGAACCAAAAAGTTTACCAAAGCCGCATTATTATTATTTGGTAATTATGAAGCCATTACTTCTGTATTTAGATATTTCTTTTTAGATTTTATTGTTAAGCATCAACCCGAAGATGTGGACTATATTGATCGCGTTAAAACTTCTAGTGAGCTTGGCGAACCAAATAATATTTATAGTTTTTTCAATCATGTTTGGGATAAATTGGATTCACGTGTCACAAACGCTTTTAATATCTCAACTGACGGTAAAACTAGAATCGATATGGGGAGTGGGGTGAAACGTGTATTACGTGAAGCGCTGGTAAATTCATTGGTTCACGCGGATTATGCTGACGATTCTCAAATTAAAATTTCTATGTATGATAAGTTTATTGAATTAACCAATCCCGGTGAAATGCGAGTGTCTACTCAATCGTTCATTGTTGGCGGAAGTTCTATCGCCCGAAATCCTAAAATTTTCAATGTGTTTGTCCGGGCAAAGCTTGGTGAACATACAGGCAGCGGTGGCCGTAGAATTTTTGATACAATCACCCAATTCAATTTGCGCCAACCAGATATCAAATCAGACATTAGCAAAACTACTTTTGTTATTTGGTTGGTCCCGTTAGTAACAACAATTGCAGATGTCATTGACGATCGGTATAGGCCTACTTACCTCAAGGTTCTAGACCTTGAACAAGCGTCTTTTAGGCAACTAAGTCAATTGTATGAGTCTTCCTATCATGGCCATAAAATTTTAAAAGAAATGTTAGATAAAGACTTGCTTGGCAAAACAGGGGCAAACAGATATACAAAATATTATATTAAAATCCCTAAGTAATCACAGCAAAAAACCAGCCTCACCCAATTACGGGGAAGGCTGGTTTTTGTATTTCGTTTACTTAGGCACTGCCGCGATGTTAAACGTCAAATTACCTGAGTACTTATCTGACCATCTTGGGGTCCCAAGTGGCCGTTGGAGTGCGATCGGTACGTTTTGATAAAGCGTATCGTCTGGGTTATCGCCCAAAATTACGACATTCGCATCCCCAAACAGTGTCGTCGTATTAAACGTCAAATGTTGGGCAATGGGATTAGTATTTTGTTGGATTACGTCGACGTTATCGCCAGTTGAAATTTGCAACTTGAGATTGTTTTCACCAAAGTATTTCACGTCGGCCACCACATTGCTGACAACCGTGCTATCTGGTTGCGTGAAATCGCTGACCGAAGTATTAATCGTTTCTGGAATCGTCACCGTGTATTCAGCGGTGTTTCCAGGCATGATATTGGTGAAGCGGGCCAGTGCACCCTTGCTTTCATTACTTGGGAGGTTTGGAATGAACTCAACCTTGTCAGTTGGAGCAACCAGTGGCTCACCTGTACTATCACAGTAAACCATCTCAGCCCCGGCACCAACCGTTGTTTCATTGAAATACCAAGTACGATCAGCTTGTTCGATTGGCAAGACCCGGCCGCCTGAACGTTGCACTAACTCCAACTTGTAAGGTGTGGCTTGTTTCAACAACCCGCCGATCGTCGTTTGACCATCTTCATTAGTTGTGTAACGTTGCGTTGTGCCACCCGGTGTCGTCAATTCATAGACATCACCAGCAATTGTTCCACCTTGCTTGTTTTGGCTAATCACTTCTAAGCGACTGAAGCCTTCGTAATCGACATTAATTTGTGCATCCCCATCGGTTGTGACGAGATGCGCACAAGCATTTTCATACCAAGGTTCATTCTCTTCATCCAAAGTATCGGCGGGCGTCACCCCAATCGTGGCTGCATCAACGTCATTGCGCCCGTTAAAGTTAATCTTATAGGCTTGATTTGGCGTTGGCTTCACACTGGCAGACCCTTGGATTTGCACAAGGTAATACACGCCGGTTGGAATGTTCAAGTAACTCAACAACCCTTCACTACTTGTAGTGCTTGTGCCATATGAGCGGCCATTTTCATTGACTAACTCAAAGGTCACGCCACCCAACCGTTGGAAAGCATTGTTTTTACGCAAGATTTCATTGGTTGAAATGTATAGGTTGTGCAAAGTCGCCACGTCTTCAAGCCCAATCCACTTACCATAATTCCGGTTAATGGCTTGGCGCTCGAGAGCCGGCGTGTAGACATATGGCGTTGTGTTCAACTTGTAATGGAGTGGTGATTGGACTTCTGTCAAAGTGTACGTTGCATCTTCTTGACAGGCTAAGGTGTGCTTTGGCAAATATGCAAATGCCGCTGCAGTGACCCGGCCGTCCGCCAAAATCGGCATCAAGTTGGTGTAATCAACCGCGTCAGTTAAATTAACTTGGCCGGTTACATCACTCATGATTGCCCAAATGTGCTCGTTTTCACCACGTTCCTCAACAACCTTGTAAATCGAGTTCGGCAGACCAGCCATCAGCTTAATCCGTCCGTCGCTTTCCACGGTCCGTTGTGGGTACAATCCCTGACTCGTCAAGGTCGCTTCTAAGGCTAACAATTGGGCATTTTCAATCGTGTCATTCTTTTGATACGTGCCCACATAATCACCCTTAATAATCTTTGGTTCTAAGCTTTGATTTTTCACGAGGTAACTCTTGCTTTGATCAGGTATGTACTTTTCAACGGTGAATGTCCGTTCAAATTCGGTAATTAAGTAACTGGTAATCGTCTTGGTTTGGCGGATCCGATAATTCCCAAAGGTCAGGTCACTAACATTGATTTCACCATGATCGTCAGTCGCAAAGGCATCGTCTTCACCGTTCTTTACCAAGTCCCAAACATTCGTTGAAACTTCTTTTTCAAGCGTGTATTCAATGCCCTCAAGTTTCAAATCCTCATCTTGCACGTCCACGTCTTGGATGTGCAATGAACTCGTTTGCTCGGCGGCATTATTTTTGACGGCAACCTTGTTTGACCAAGTATTCGTCTTTGGCGCTGGATCCGTCACACCATCTAGGTAAAGCATTTCGCCACGGTCATTCAACTTGAAGTACGTGGTGAACTTTTCCATCTCGACATCGTCTTCAAGATTAGTTGGCCCAACATAGTTAATTGGCGTTTGAATTTCGACTAATTTGTAAATGGCATTTGCCTTCAAATCGCCCAAAGTCGTTTGCCCACCACTTGTCGTCACGTTGGTCACGGTCCGGTTAATCCATTCTGTCCCCAACTCTTCAGCAGTTGGATCATACGTATACAATGCAAATCGCGCGCCACTTAATGGCTTGAGCGTTGAAGTTGACCAACCCGAATCCCAGACCGGCGTATCAAACCTAGCTTCATTACTTGTGCCACCCTTGTAAGCTTCGATTGGAACCGTGTCGTTTTTGACTTCAACAACCTTCTTGCTGAACGTATCATCAGCTTCTTCTTGCATGTAGACATTGTTTGGCTGATTAGTATGCACTTCGACGTAGGTCGCCCCGACACCACCAGTTTCTATTGAATTATCGTCTTTGATCTCGATTTGGAAGGTGTCAACTGCTAGCAACTTACCTAGTACAGACGTCTTTCGTTGCGTGACCGTGTATAGGCCAACTGGTAACCCAGAGAAGAGGATATTGCCATTATTCGTTGGGGCGCTCGTCGTATTGATTCCGTTACCGACCAACGAGAACTCTACGTTAGCGATATTATGATCAGCGGCATCAATATTGTGAATGCGGACATCACCGATTCGTGCATTTTCTTCATTGGTAATCACAAACGGTGTTGAATTCGTGAAGACGCCATCCGTCAATGTATCAAACACATCAGCTGAAACGGCTTTAAACTCCGTATCTGGCTTATAACCACTTGGGGTCGCCATTTCTTTGAGCTTGTAGTTCGTCTTTGACAAGTCAGTAAACGTGGCTAGTCCGTTGGCATCAGTCGTCTTTTGTTGCAAAAGCTTGTTGGCTGTATCATAGAGGCCAAATGAAACGCCGGCCATAGCATGTTGATCACGTGAGTCGACCTTCTTAATCGTCAAGGCAGCGGCTGGGGCTTCAATTTCGGCCTTGGCTGCGTTACTTTCAACAAAGCGATCAGCCGTTTCAGCATTCTTATACGCAAAGCTGTTAGCGATTTTAGCACCCAGCAAAGTTGGCAAATACTCAGGGGCCTGCATTGAAACCGTGGCTTCAATAAAGGCACCACCGATGAGCTTGGTTGCCGTCGACTTTGGCGTCACCCGAATTGCGCGGACCTTGCTTGCATCCTCGAGGCCCCCTGATGTGAGTGGATTATAATTGAAATCCAATTGAGCAGCGGTCACCCAATGCGGTGGCTCGATTTCAATGAGCGAACCGAGCTTATAGTCGTTGCTAGGGTCAAAGTACTCATCAGCTGTGACCGATGCACCTTGAACGTGATAGTCAATGTTGGTTTGGCTAACCAAATATTCAACATTATAATCATCGTTTGTTAATTCAATCGGTCCAGTCAACTTCACTTGCGAACCATTCAGCGCACTCGTGCCCCGGCTGGTTGGCGATGTGATTTCGCGATCATTTGCGTAAGGCAAGACATCGACAAAGGTTGGTAACTCTTGGTCAGCCGTTGTGATGTTGGCAATCGCCAGGGTATATTTCAGTAACCCGCCGCCATGAACCAGGGTAGCTTGATCGTCGTTGTTCAACGGCGTCTCATCCCCACTAGCAGTTTGTGTCTGGACGAACTTTGAAATGCTGAGACCTTCAGTTGCATAAACAAAGATCGACTTGGCCGCATGCAAGGCATTTTCAGGATAGTCAGGATTCAGCGTCGTTTGATCCGCATTGGTATCAATTCGATCAATCGTGAAATCATCTTCTGTAGCACCTTGACTTGCTTGCGTGGCAACGTTGTCCTCATCATCAAACTCCATATAGACTTGTTGGTCATAGGTCGTTTGATTATTGGCGTAGATGCCGACCGTGGCTTTCACGTCACCAAACAGTTTAACCACTTTAGGATTCAGCGTGTCGGCCGTCAAGATAATCTTGTTCTTGTTCGCCGTGCTAGTGAATTTCACTGCCAAATTGGTCGTCCCTTGAATCAAGGTATTGTCCTTGACGAATTCCAATGGATTAATTGCTTTAGGCATTTCAATCGTGACTTTGACATTATGGAAAGTTGCTCCATCCAACAAATATGCGTCGGTCAAAATTTTATTCGTATTTTCATCAATGACGTTCATCCCAACCCGGTAAAAGACTGAATCATACTTGAACACTTCATGCGTGTCACGGGTCGAAATTGCTGAACCGCCAACCTTATCAATCAATTGATCAGTGACTTGCACACCCACCTTTGGCTCGCGGATTTCATAGTAATCTTCAACCGTCTGCTTTTGGTTATAGACTGTGCCAGCCGTGGCCGGTAAGACAGAAACCGCACTCATTGACGCCTTCGTGTAGAATTGATTATCCTTGGCGAGCATTGGTGTTTGATAATGCGTCGCAGCTGGGGCAATCATGGCCGTTGAAATCACGGCCGTCTTAGAGATCGAGGTGTTTTTGACCGAAATTGTTGGATCAGTAATCGTGATATAGCGAATTTCGGCTTGAATCGAAGCCGGGAATTCAATCACCTTGTCACCATTTGAAACATACAATTCGGTCGTACCATCTGCACTATATGCGGTAATGATTGGTTGTGCGAAATCACTGGCGTCAACCTTTGTATATTTCAAAACCCCAATCGCATTGGTCGTCAACTCATGCTTGAGCGTTACGCTTTCCAATTGCACCGTATTAGTACTGTCTTGCACGGTGACTGGCATCCGCCACTTTTGTTCGCGGGCCTTATCGCCGGTCGTGTCGTAGAGATAATTATCCCGATAGCCGGGGGCCTGATTCGTGTTTGTGCCTGAGAATGTCGCGTAATTATTCACATATAAATTCGTGGTGCTTGGTGCCGGCGTTGGCGTTGGATTACTTGATTCATAGCTATACACCTTGGTGCTCACCGTCGCTTCTGACGTCATCACCGGTTCCGTGTAGGCTTCACCATCTAAGCTTTGTGAAATTTCATCAAATTTACCATTCGTATCCACTGGCACCGCGCTAATTTCAGCAGTGTTATGAATATTTGCATTGCCAGTTGGCGTAACGTGTGGATAAATCAGCGTCAAGACTCCAGCGTTGATATCTTTGGTATTGAGCTTTTGACTATCGCCATCACCACGCGAGCGGCGTACATGAGTCGCATTTACGGTATCCGTTGGCGTTCCATCAAGATTTGCTTCAATCGGATTGCCCGCGTCATCGGTATAATGCCAACCCAATGCGATACTTGCTGCAGATAGGTGCGGCCGCAAAGTTTCGACTTGCACGACCCCGTCATTAACGACTGGTGCGCCGGTCTCATCGACTTGATAAGCTTGATACGTTGGAAGTTTATCGATTAATTCATAGCTCTCAATATTACGTTCCAGCGGGAATTTGAACGAGTAGTTAATCGCCAAATCACTGGTGTCTTTAAAGAGCCCCAATTCGTCCAAACCGCCCCGATTGATACTGTGTTCATACAAGTTGTCGGTCTTTTCGAGATTGGAATGGTTATAAATCCCCTTAATCGTGATTTCGTCAGCCTTGTTGGCCATCAAAGTACCGTCCATCAAGTACGCTTCCATGACAATCGGTGCATTATATGGCACGGTGCCGTCATTTCGCAACTTGAATGAAATCGTCGGCGCCAGCATGCTTGTCGAACCTTCAACGATATTGTTGTAAGTCTCAGTGAAGACAAACTTCAACACCCCGGGGGTATCCGCTGGATTGGCTACCGTGTAGTACTGACTTTCTTGGGTAAAGGTAAATGAATTTGGATCAATCAACGTCGCATCATAGTGAACTTCGATTGTCCCCTTGAAATTAGTCAAGCCAGCATTCTTCATTTTGGTGCTCAAAGTTAACTTGGTACTCATCTTTTGATCCAAGCGGCCCACCGTCTTAATCGGCGTAAAGAACAATTCGTTGCCGTTATACGGTGCTAAGACAGAATCAGCTAATGGCGTGTAATAAAACTTCAAGCCAGCTGCCTTATAGTCTGGCAAATTACCCGGGTTCGTCAACGTTACGGTACCAGTTGCTTTATCGTCACTGCCTGGTACATTGTGTTCAACCGTGGTTGCTTCACGTTGATAACCATAAATTTGTGGTGGTGTGACCACCAAACCGTTGTAGGCATCCAGGGTCGAATTACGCGCGATTTGATTGTTATCTTTGTCAAAATATGACACTGGAATCTCATCATAAATCACGTGATAGCCCCAATTTACGCCCCCTAAAATGGTGCTTGGCGCAGGGCCTTTGATATAAACTGGCACGTCAATATTTTTGCTACTGATTCGATAGCCGGTCGGAATGCCAGCGACGTTATAGAGATTCTTGGTCGTAGCAGTTCCTTGTGTGGGGTTAATCGCTCCGATTTTGACCCATTCAAGCGGTGAATTATAGAACGCTTCTTTGGTAATCTGGATTAATTTTTGTTGGTTTGATAAATCAAGGCTAGTCAATTTTGCACTATAGAATGCCGCTTGACCAATCGTGGTCAACTCTGTCACACCAGTGAAATCAAGTTCTTCAAGGGGTGAAGAATAAAATGCGCCGTCACCAATCGTCTTGAGCGTGGCTAGTGAATCAAAGCCTTGAATGGTTTTTAACTTGGCCAATCTAAAAGCGTTGGTTCCAATGTTCGTTAACTTAGTCCCCGTCAAATCCAGTTCTTCAATTGGGGCGTTATAGAACGTGCCATTAGTGATTGTCGTTAATGCGCTACACCCATTGAAACTAACTTTTTTTAGGGTCAACACATTTCCAAATACATTGTTGTCTTCGATGTTCGAAATTTTTGTTGAATTACTAAAGTCGACCACCGTAAACTTGGCGTTATAAAAGGCAGTATACCCAATGTACGTCAAGTTAGGGAAATAACGAAAATCAAACCGATCATCCAGTGGTGAAGCATAAAATGCACTCCGGCCAATCGAATTCAATTTACTCAAGTCAGAAATACCAGTAATGTGCGTCAACCCGGCCGCTTTATTAAACGCACTATTGCCAATTGTTGTAAGATTCAAACAGCCCGTGACATCCAAATCTTCAATTGGTGCGTTAAGGAACGCACTAGCACCAATGCTAGTTAAGGCCCTTTCCCCGCGCAGATTGACTTTGGTCAGATTTGTCGCATTATTAAATGCGCCTTCAACAATGGTGGTAAGCTTCGTCAAATTGCTCAAATCCACCTCTTGAAATTTAGCATTCAAAAACGCTTGAATGCCGATGTATGTTAAATTGGGGAACGCCTGGAAATTAAACCCATTCGTAAATGGTGAATTCATGAACGCATAATTATTAATACTTGTCACGGCTGATAAGTCCGCCAGCCCAGTGATAGTTTCTAATTTGGCTTTTTCAAAAATATTATTAGTGAAGGTCTTCACCCCCGTACAGCCTGTCATGTCCAAATCAACAATCGGTGCGTAACGGAAAACTGACCCCCCAGTGAAATTCATCAGGTTCGCGCCACTCAGATCAACTTTCTCCAAGTTGACCGCATTCCCAAACGCATTTTCTCCGATTCCAGTCAACGCTTTTAGATTACTCAAATCTAACTCAGTAAACTTAGCCGAATAAAACGCATAATTTCCAATTGTTTTCAAGTTCGGGAATAAATGAAAATCAAACCCAGCGGTAAATGGCGACCAATAAAATGCGTAGTCACTCAAAGTGGTTAATTTAGTCACGGTCTCAATGCCGGCAATTTGTTCCAAGATAGCCTTTTCAAACGCATTATTATTAATACTAGTCAAGTTGCTACAATTAGTCAGATTGAGCGATTCCAAGGGGGCATACATAAATGCTCCGCTATTAATGGTGGTTAATTTGTCCAAATTACTGAGATCAACCCGCTTCAATTTCGTATTGTTTCCAAAGGCCCTAACTCCGATTGTCGTTAATAGTGGGAAGGTCGTTAAATCAAGCTCCTCAATTGGCAATGAATAAAAGGCATATTGACCAATGTTTTTAAGTTTTGGTAAGTTGCTCCAATTTAATTCCGTCAATACCGAATTTTGAAAGGCGCCATCACCAATCGTATCTAATAGTGGCATGTTGCTAATGTTAACGCTGGTTAATTTAGTAGATGACACAAACATGGCCTGGCTAATATTAGTCAGCTTGGTTAACCCACTCATATCAACTCGCGTAACTGCTTTGTTATTTCTAAAAATACCACCGCCATAGGCATAACTTCCACCAAGGGAATACAAGTTTGTACATTGGGTCAAATCAACGACTGGCATTTGTGAATCTGAAAAAGCGTTATTCCCAATGATGGCCAATTTGGGCAGCAGTCTAAAATCAAACCCTTCGGTGAAGGTTGCTTTTTGAAAGGTGCTTTCATCAATAGTCTTCAAGTTTGTCAAAGACTCTAAGCCGGTAAGTTTAGTTATCGGCGAATTAGCAAAACAGCTCCGTCCAAAGGTGGTAAACGCCGTACACCCAGTCATATCTAACTGAGTCAGCTTGGGTGAGGCTTCAAACGGCGTACCATACCCACGACCAGGGAGTCCGGTTAAATTACGTAAGCCCCGGAAACTAAGGCGCTCTAGATTGATTAAATTACTAAATGCGCTTTCCTCTATACTTGCCAAGCCAGTCATTTGCTCAAAATTCATAGAAATCATGAGTGGCCTATATTCGGCAGTGTTAAACGAAAATGCGCCTTCAATATTGACATTTCCGACTACAGTTAACGGATTTTTCGTTTCAGGATTAACACCTGGAAATACCAAATCACCATTTCCGGCTAACAACTTATCAACCCCGGACTGTGAAAAGCCAGCTAAATACGTACCATAGTACTTGAAATCACGGTAATACCACCCGTTGCCAATTTCTTGATCCGCCAAAGCCGTGAAGACTTCAACGTCAATGTTGGTTGTTGCCGGGTTACCTAAATTATCAACAACTCGGACATGGATGTGATAAGTGTAATCATTTTCTCGACTCAATGGGAATGTGCCATTTTCCACCGAAATTGTAATATTGTCAGCCGGAATAGTAACTCCTCCAGCGGTTTTGGCCGAGATTCTACTTTTGACCATCGCTTCAGTGATCACTTCTTCAGGATCAGTTAGATAATACAAATTAGAGGCTGACAACGTTGGAATCGCATCGTTTTTAACGTAGCGAACGGTGATACTGGTTGAAGAAGTTAATTCAAATCCGTCGGCTGGTGAAGTTTCTAGATATGTATAGCCGGCGATGTCCTTTGATAGGCCATCAATTTCGGCCTTGGTAAATGTGTCACCCTTGAGATAAAACTTAGTGCCTGTGGCAAAGTTATTTCCCAAGGTCGTTTTTTCAAGTAACGCGCCTTTGTGATCAACATAATCAACGTTGATGCTCAGCGGATTGACCACAAATCCATCCCCTTGCGTATAGCGACTTGGAATTGCCTGCGCACTGGTCGTCGTCACCTTGACGATTTGCCCATTGCCCTTAAAGGCGTCGTTACCAATGGTTGTCAGCGCGTCCCCAAACGCGATTTCGGTCAATTTGTTTCCGTCAAACGCACTATCAGACACGGTTTGCACAGAAGTCAATTGGGCAACGTTTGCCCCTTCGACACTGGTCAAGTCATTATTAGCAAACGCGGAACTGCCAATGCTCGTCAAAGCACTTGTCAGCTTCACCGTTTTTAATTGGTTTGCACGAAAAGCCGCTTCACCAATCGTGGTCAAATTGGCCAACTCAGTGAAGTTAACGGTTTTAATGGCATTTCGATCAAACGCATAATCTTGAATGGATTGAATGGTAGCTGGCAAGTCCACGGTTTCCAAGGTCAAATTTTGGAACGCATGCCGCCCAATTGATGTGATGTCAGTTTGTTCATCATCACTCTTAGTCGGAATATTCAGCTTATGATCACTATTGCTAGTGTACTTAAGCGAGCCAGCCGCACTAAAACCTTCAACCGTGTCTTCATCAGCGCTATATGTAAAATCGGTGCTTATGTATAATTCATCAGCTCGGGCCAGTGCTTGCCAAGCTGGAATGATGGGTACAAATAATTGCGTCAACATGATGACCATGGCAAATATATGTACCGACCGCTTCATTAATTTACTTTTCATGATTTAATTCCCTCGCATTGAGTTAATTGTTTAATTTTTATGTTTTTCATTTTTATGTGTGAGGATGCCATCCCGTCAGTAGGGCTAGTATCTACCTATAGTATGCGGTTTTTACTTAGTTAAATTATGGTTCGTAAGAGTTTTTTTTTGGGGGGGTTATGACTATATGAGCATCGTCCGTTTTCGCGGAATTACCCTTTGAAAACAAAAAATACAGCACTAGGTTAAGCCCCCAGTACTGCATTATTTAACGTTAATTTTAAGCTGCCTCGTCGCCTTGCACACTGTCTTGCAAATGAAGCAATTCCCAGGCATAAACCGCCAAAGTCCGGACCACCGCATACATTGGAATGGCTAAAATCATCCCCGGAATGCCAGCAATATTACCAGCTGCCAACAAAATTATGATAATCGTCATTGGATGGATGTTCAACGTTGCCCCGATGATCCGTGGATACAATAAATTACCATCAATTTGTTGGACAATCAAAACTACGATAATGACCCATACAAACTGCCAAGGTGATTGGATAAATGCAACAAAGAGCGCCGGTACAATCCCGATATAGGGGCCGACATATGGAATAATGTTGGCAATTCCAGCTGCCACCCCAAGGAGTAGCGCATAATTTTGCCCGATCATGAAATAACCCGCCGTGGTGAAGACGGCAACGAACAACATTTCAATCGCTTGCCCCACAATATATTTTGAAATGGTGAAATTCAAGCGACCAAAGATGTCCTCAACGTTATCTTGTTGGTTTTTTGGGAATAATTTTTTCAAAAACGGTACTAATTTATTCCCGTCAGCCAACATATAAATTGTCATGACAGGGACTGTAACCGCCACAATTGTGATGCTAGTAACCATCCCCAACAAATTGGTCATACTATCGGCCAAGCCATTGACCATATTGCCCGCCATGTGTTGAAGCTTGGTGTTGAATTGATTCATATCAATTTGATGGGAGACTTTTTGCACGAAATCCCAGTTGGCAGCTTGGTCGATGAAATTTTGCCCAGAATGAATCAACCCTGGCATCGCGGTAGCTAATTTAACCAGTTGATTGATTAGTTTGGGGATCAGCAATATCCCGCCAAGGGCAACGACAGTAGCTGCGATAATCATGACCAACGTAATCGCTAACCAGCGTGGCAATTTTTGTGTCTTCGTCAACGGAATCTTTTGCAAGGTCATGACAAACGGATTTAATAGGTAGTATAGAAACCCAGAAATAATGACCGGTACAAAGACCGCCCCCACGAACTTTCCAATTGGATCGAAAATGAATTTCAACTGCGCCACGACTAATATCAGCATCGCCAGCGCTAGTAATTCAAGGGTCCAATACAAAATTGGTTGTTTTTCAAATTTTTTTAGCATAATTGATCCTCGTAATATTTGATTACAGTAACTAACAGCGACGGGTTAACCCACGTCGCCGCTCAGTTTTGCATTTATAAATCTAATCATATACCTTTCACCCATTAAATAAAAACACTAAATGTTCCACGTGAAACATTTAGTGTTTTGTTTTTGAATTAAGCTGTTCTAAATCCGTGCAAAGTTGGGTCAGGTTGCGTTGATTCAACTTCTATCCGTTCTACGTTTGCAAACGGCGACGGACTAGCTTTGATTGCCTGGATAAATTTCTGTAGTTGTTCATCAGCGCCCTGTGCAATGATCTTTACGGTGCCATCACTGATGTTCCACACAATTCCCGTGATTGCTAATTTATCTGCAATCATTTTGGTTGAATAGCGAAACCCAACCCCTTGTACAAGCCCAAAAACTCGAATTTTGACTGCCTGCATAGTTAGCCTCCCCGATATCTTAGAATACGTCATGAAAAGTGTTTTTTTAGTTCGGCTCGTAAATCGTCGTGATTCATCATGGCATATTTACTAATCCTTTTGATTTCAATTGTATCAGCAACAACATGCGTTTCAACAATATCGCCCTCGATAAAGCCTAATGTTCTTAAATTATCAGCCGTTAAGGTGATCGTTAAATTCTGGTCTTTTTTAATAACTTCTGTTTTCATGCTTTCATATTCACACTTTACAGCTTGCCGGTCAATTAATTACGCGGCAATTTAAAAAAGATTGAAACTTTGTTGTTTCAATCTTTCACTGGTGTTATTTAGTTAAATTAGTCCCAAAGTACTTAATTGACAACTTCTTTAATTGCCCGTTCGCCTTCAATTGCTTTTCAGCCTTTTTGACAGCTTTCGTCAACTTCGTATCTTTTTTGTTCAACATTGGATATGCCTTAGATGCACCGGCTTCCTTAGTCACGTTAATCGTTCGCAACTTTGCGGCTTCCTTAGGGTTGGCCTTCTTGTAGACTCCCCAAGCGCCATTGTCATTAATTGTCGCCTCAACTTTACCAGATTCAATCAAGTTCATCGATTCGGCAAAGCCTGGTGATGCAACGAGTTTTGCACCAAGCTTGACGGCCGCGATGCCAAAGTTTGATTCGGCTGTTTGGGCCGCCGTGGCACCCTTGAGATCCTTGGCAACTTTAATATCTGAGCCCTTCTTAACAATTAAAACAGCTCCAGTATACAAATATGCACTACCAAACGCGTAATGCTTACTGCGTTCGGGGTTCTTTGACATGTTGTTTAATACGATGTCATATTTTTGTGAATCAAGCCCGGCCACCAATGAATCAAACTTGGTTGTGACAAACACTGGCTTAAGCTTCAACTGCTTAGCAATCGCCTTACCCACTGAAACGTCATAGCCAACCAACTTGCCGGTCGAATCCCGGTATGAGAACGGTGAATACGTACCTTCCAAGCCAATTGTTAACGTCTTTTTAGTCTTTAGTTCACTGGTATAGCTAGCGGCGGCAACACTTGTCGTCGCCAAACTACCTGCTAATAAAGTTGCCACGGCGGCAAGCGCCACATTCTTAATCATTTTTGTCATTTTTTTCTCCTAGGTTTAGTTAGTGCATCAATCGCCTGACAAGCGCTTTAACATCGACCCAAAAGAGGCGTGTGTTGGTTGCTTATTTGCGTTGAAATTAAATTCATCTTAACTGCCTCCATTTAAAAAACATTACTCGGCAAATATAACCTTAAAATTTTTGGCCGTCAACCCTTGCATAAAGTAAGTGGAACCTCTACAATATATTTGTAACATACAAATTTAGTTTTAAGGAACCGATTAAATCATGCGTCTTGCCTCAACTTCAATTGCAGCTTGCACGTACCTAGCGCCCACTTTGCGTTAGGTTGATTTGGTATACTATCAATTCAAATTAAACGTCAAAGTGCCGGCCCGTTCAAGGACTGGCATTTTTTTATTATAATCACACCTTAAAGGAGTCTTCATGCTTGAATTCATAGCTACCTACGCCCCGAAATTGATCGTGGCCGGATTAACGTACACTATCCCCTTAGCCCTCATCTCATTTGTTTTCGCCATTTTAATTGCTGGCTTAGTCGCGGTGATTCGCTCATTCAATCCGCAATTCATTGGTCTAAAAGCCCAAGCGTGGCACGGTGTCCGTTTCATTGCCTGGTTTTACGTCTGGCTCTTTCGCTCAACGCCGATGTTGGTTCAATTATTCGTGTTCTTTTACGGCCTGCCAAAATTAGGCATTAGCTGGTTATCACCCTCTGGTTGGGCCGCCGCTATCTGGGTATTGTCATTAAACACGGGGGCATACGCATCAGAAGCCATTCGCGCCGCCATCACTTCAATCCCCGACACTCAACGCGAAGCCGCCGCTTCACTTGGCATGACGGGTAGCCAAACCTACTTGCGCATCGTCTTACCCCAAGCGCTGCGGGTGTCGATTCCAACTTTGGCAAACTCGTTTATCAGCTTAGTTAAAGACACTTCGTTGGCATCCGTCGTCACGATTGTCGAAATGTTCTACCTTGGCCAACAATTTGCCGCTGCGACCTTTGAACCACTGCAAATGTACTTACTTGTCGCCGCCATTTACGCATTGTTCGTCTCAATCCTTTCGATTCCCCAGCACTACCTACAAAACTGGGCCGATCGGTTTGTCAAAACACAGGAGTAAACCATGCTAAAACTAACTAAACTCGATAAACAATTTAAAAATCAGCACGCTTTAAAGGCCATCGATCTAGAAATCAAGCCCCAAGAAACCACTGTCATCCTTGGGCCTTCAGGTTCAGGCAAGTCGACTTTGTTGCGCTCTTTAAACTTGCTAGAAACGCCTGATTCTGGTCTTTACACCATTGACGACGTGACGCTTGATTTTGCTCAACCCATTACCCAAGACGTTTTATTACAAGTCCGGCGCAAAACCGGCATGGTCTTTCAAACACCACGCATGTTTGATCATCTGACAGTCTTAGGGAATATCATCGAGGCGCCAGTCCACGTCGCCAAGATGAGTAAACAATCCGCCATTAGCGAGGCGCACGAATTATTAAAGGCCGTACACCTCGACAATACCGCCGACCGCTATCCATACCAACTTTCAGGCGGCCAAACCCAACGTATCGCTATTGCGCGGGCGCTTGCGATGCATCCCAGTTATTTGTTGCTAGACGAACCAACCTCTGCTTTGGATCCCGAGATGGAAGTCATCATCTTAAAGATTCTCAAGCAAATTGCTAGTGCGAACCAATCAATGATTATTGTGACGCACAATTTGGAGTTTGCCAAAGCCGCTGCTGACCGAATTATTTTCCTTGAAGATGGGGCTATCGAATTTGACGGCACACCAAGTGAGTTCTTTAGTGAGCCGACTCAACGAATTACCGAGTTTTTAAACGCCTTTTCACTTGATAACTAAAAAGCGCCTGAACAACCCTGTTCACACGCTTGAATATTGACTGGATTATTAGTGTTCTTGAATTTCAAGGTCTTGGCTGATAATTGGCAACAATTCTAACCAAGTTGATTCAAATAACGTTTGAAACAGGGTATCATCCCACTTATCTGCAAAGAATGGGTGATAAAAATACGTCAACGCAAACATGATGGTCATCCCACGTTGTTGCTTAAAAGTATCCCACGCCATGATATGCTCAACGGCACTAGCAAATTTTTGCACCCGCTGAGTTAACAAGTCCGAGCCATCCGCCAGTAATTTTTCATAATATACCAGCATTTGCGGGTCTTCAGTAAAGGCCACCCGCCGCGCTGTCATAAACTCCAACAACCAATCATGCAAAAAAGTAATCCGCTCGTTTTCAGGCATCCGCACCGCTTTATCCAAGGCGGGCTTATCCATTTTCTCGACCCAGACTTCAACAATTGAACTAAATAAATCTTCTTTATTGCTAAAATGCTTGTATAAGGCAGCGGGCGAAATACCCAATTTGCGGGCCACGTCAGCCAAGCGCGCTTTCTCAAATCCCTTAGCGTCTAGCACTGCCCGAGCAGCAATAAAGATTTCTTGATCATTAACTTTAGCCATGTGCAATCCTTTCATCTAAATCTTCTATATAACAATAATGATAGCACATCCCAAAAAACGGGTACTGATTAGTGTAAATTTTGGAAATAAACTCTATAATGGTTTTATAGGCAAAAAGGCGGTTTAGTTCTGTCGTGGAACACGTGATTCTCACATCCGTCACAATCAGCTGCAACTGACTGAAGAAGTCCAACTATATTCTTCTGTCATTAACGCGTTTTTGACAGTGTGCACTTACAATATCGGAGGACATATCATGAGTTTTACATCACTAACTGACACCTACGAATTAGCTAATGGCGTTAGGATTCCAATTATCGGTTTTGGAACTTGGCAAACACCAGATGGCGACGTAGCCTATCAGAGCACTATCGACGCCCTTGCTGCCGGTTATCGTCACATCGATACTGCGGCTGTATACGGCAATGAAGCATCAATTGGCCGGGCCATTAAAGATGCCAATGTTCCACGTGAAACATTGTTCGTAACTTCTAAATTATGGAATGACGCGCACTCATACGAAGGTGCTAAGCAAGCCTTAGAAGATAGCTTGGGTCGTTTGCAACTGGACTATTTGGATCTTTATTTGATTCACTGGCCAAACCCAGTTAACTATCGTGAAGATTGGGAAGCTGCCAACGCTGATGCTTGGCGCGCCATGGAAGAAGCTTATGCTAGTGGCAAGGTACGTGCCATTGGCATTTCAAACTTCCAACCCCACCACTTTGAAGCCTTGTTGAAGACTGCTAAGGTAACGCCACACGTTAATCAATTGCACGTCAATCCATCGGACCTTGAAGAAGAAGCAGTCGCATTCAATGACGCTCACGATACATTGACTGAAGCTTACTCACCACTTGGCACTGGAACTATGTTAGAAGTTCCAGAGATCCAAGCGGTTGCCACTAAGTATAGCAAGACACCAGCCCAAATTATTTTGCGTTGGCAATTGCAACACGGTTTCTTGCCTTTGCCTAAGTCAATTCATCAAGATCGCATCGTGTCAAACACTGAAGTATTCGATTTCGAATTAACTGATGCTGATGTGAAGGCGTTGGATGCTTTGCACGGCGTTGGGCGCCTACACACCAACCCTGATGAAACAACATTTTAAACTTAATTGTAAAAAGGACTAAGCATTTCTGCTTGGTCCTTTTCTATATGTATATGTATTTTTGTAACGTTTAATCAGCAAAAATTACGGTAATATGTGCACCAGTTGCATCATCACACGTTTGAATGGCAATGCGATGGTGTTGTAATTGATTAGCCACGTAATCAAATGAACTAACCCGTTCTAATCCGCTATTGACTGACGCAACATGGAGCTTTTGGCCATTTAAGACGATTTCACTCCCTGCCCCTAACGTGCGCACGGCTCGGCCAGCATCAGATGCGGCCTCAGCGAGATAATAATTAGCTAAACCAGCCCAAGCGAAGATATAAGGCGTGTTTTGCGGCGTGTATCCACTACCCGAGAAGCCTGTAATGGGGAAATGATAACCGTTAAAGTTCATCCCATCAGTGCGGTCTGGTGTATCATTTGAAACATCTGGTGCCGGTGCTGGCGTTGGGGTGACATCATCAACATCATTGTTGGTTGGTGTTGGGACCACCTTAGTCGCCGCATCATCGACCGGTTGTTTTACTGGTTGAGCAGGCTTTGTGATCCCGGCACTGAATTTTGCTGTTCCTTTGTCTTTAATTTTAATTTGATCACCGTGGACAATCACTTGATCATGCGTAATCCCATTTAATTTTAGTAAATCTTCTAGGGCGATGTTGTGCTTAGCTGCAATCGAACCTAATGAATCACCTTGTTGAACTGTATATGTATCCACCTGACTAATCGCGTGGGTTTTTAAGACATTGCTGATATGTAAATAATGCTTTTTATGTTGATTAATTTCTAATTGTTGGTTGTCTACATTAGCTTGTTTAGTTGTGGCGTATTCATGGGCGGCTGTCGATGCGTTGTTCACTGCACTTTCAATATACACCGCACCAAAGCAAATCCCGATGGCTGCCAAGCCCGATAAAATATGTTTTCGTTTCATCAGATTACGCTCCTTATCGATATTAATAGAAAACTTTCCTATACTATCTAGTATGCTCGCAAAATTTAGTGAGCCGGTGCGCTAAGCTGTGTTAATAAACTACATGAAATAGATTGTTTTTTGATTATCGTGATAAATCTTAGTTTACAAAGGTTTAGATTTTCGGACTTTTCAGCTTCAATTGGATGGATAGTCGTCAGAAATGGGATATTCCTCATAATACGATAGCTTTTTATTCATACCGTGTGAATTATACAGCGCCTGCCACAACTTTTTGTCCACTGGTGAGGATCACTCATTATCGTGTTAAACTAGAGGTAACAAATTTAAACAAGGGAGCGACTTAATTGTCTTTGTAGAACGAAATGGATAATAAAAAACCGTATAACCCCAAACGTGGGTCTAAGCCATATGTTTCACGTGGAACAAATGCAAACAAAAACAATAATAAGAACCGCCAAACTGCTGACGGCCAAGTCAAAGTCGAAGTTGGCGACAAGCTGCTAATCACCATCAAGCGCCTTGGCATCAATGGTGAAGGAATTGGTTACTACAAGCGTAAGATCACCTTCATCCCTGGTGTCCTACCTGAAGAAGTCGTTGAAGTGCAAGTAACTGGCTTCTCTAACAAATTCATTGAAGCTGTGCCTGTTAAGTTCAAGAAGAAGTCGCCTAATCGAGTAACGCCTGTTGATGATCAAAGTGTTGGTGGCGTTGAATTAGAACATTTAGCCTATCCTGCCCAACTCGAATTCAAACGTGACGTCATTGCCCAAGCGCTTGAAAAGTTCCGGCCAGCTGGATTTGAAAAGTTCGAATTACGACCAACGATTGGAATGGAACACCCTGAAGGCTACCGTAATAAGGCGCAATTCCCAATCCGAGAAATGAAGGATGGCTCACTCAGTGTAGGAATGTATAAGCCCAATTCACACTTTTTGGTGGACTTACCTACCTTATCAACGCAACATCCAGCTACACTCAAGGTGGTCCGCCTTGTTAAGGATATTATCGAAGACATGGGGATTCCTGTGTACGACGAAAAACACGACGACGGTTCAATTAAGACCTTAATCGCCCGCGTGAGTGAAGCCACAGGCAATGTACAGTTGACGCTGGTCACTAATAATCGTGAAATCCCTGATGTCGACGAACTAGTAGCGTTAATTCATCAAGAATTACCTGAAGTTAGCTCAATTCACCAAAACTACAACCCAGGGACAACTTCGCTCATCTGGGGGCCGAAAACTACCAAGTTGTGGGGTGATGATTACTTGACCGAAACGTTGAATGGCAAGACTTTCAAGCTATCACCGCGTGCCTTCTTGCAATTAAATCCCAAGCAGACTGAGCGTTTATATAAGGAAGCGATTGCCGCTTTAGATTTGACGCACGCCGATAAATTAATCGACGCATATGCTGGGGTTGGTACGATTGGCATTTCATTAGCTGATCAAGCTGGTGAAGTGCGTGGCATGGACACTGTGCCCGAAGCCATTACTGATGCTAATCAAAATGTCATCGATAATCATGTCGATAATGCCAAGTACTTCGTGGGGCCTGCTGAAGAATTGATTCCGCAATGGGCTGATGAGGGTTGGGTTGCCGATGCGCTTGTGGTTGACCCGCCACGAACTGGGCTAGATGATAACTTACGGCGGACAATTTTAGAAACTAAGCCTGATAAATTCGTCTACATTTCTTGTAACGAATCGACTTTAGCCCGTGACCTCGTTGACTTGGTGAAGGTTTATAATGTTGATTATATTCAATCAATTGACATGTTCCCACAAACCGCCCGTTGGGAAGGCATCGTCAAGTTCACTAAGAAATAATTAAGACCATCCGCCCCTGCATTAAACTGCAAAGATACCATTGTAAAACCCTGTTAGATTTCGTAATATAGGTATAACAAGTTAATTCATTTGTTTGCAGATATAGCGCTGAAAAACGGTCAGCAGTCTCTACCACGTACCCAACCTCGTGCCTATCCGCAAATGTTTTCTATGCGCGTGGTGCACATTAAACATTTGTCGGATCTGGCTAGGTTCAACAAATGTTTTTTTATTTTATGAGACGACTCAAAGCATAGAAAGAGGATAACATGAGCAACGAGATTCATGACAAAGTCTTAGTATTGGACTATGGTTCACAATACAATCAACTTTTGGCCCGCCGCATTCGTGAAATCGGCGTCTTTTCTGAATTAAAGTCACACAAGATGACCATTGACGAGATCAAAGCCTACAATCCCAAGGCAATCATCTTGTCAGGTGGCCCAAAATCAGTCTATGAAGACGATGCATTTGATATTGATGCTGAAATTTTTGAATTAGGCATCCCAGTGTTGGGTGTGTGTTACGGTATGCAATTGATGGCCCAAAAGTTAAACGGGACCGTTGAAGCTAACCCTGGTAACGGTGAATTCGGACAAACTACTTTGTCACAAAAAAACGATTCACAATTATTAGCTGGCACACCAGCTGATCAAATCGTGTTGATGAGCCACTCTGACAACGTCACCGTGCTCCCAGATGGTTTCGTAGTGGCCGGTGGATCAGAAAAAACACCAATTGCTGCAATTGCTAATGATGAAAAGAAGCTTTACGGGACGCAATTCCACGCAGAAACGACTTTATCAGAAAACGGTACGCAAATCTTGTCGAATTTCGTCTTAAACATCGCTGGCGCAAAAGCTGACTGGCGCATGGATGGCTTTATCGACGAACAAATTGCCCAAATTCGCAGCATCGTTGGCGACAAGAAGGTCTTGCTTGGTTTGTCAGGTGGCGTTGATTCATCAGTAGTTGGTGTTTTGTTGCAACGTGCCATCGGGGACCAATTAACATCAATCTTCGTTGACCACGGTTTGTTGCGTAAAAACGAAGCTGATGAAGTTATGGAAGCCTTAGGTGGTAAGTTTGGATTGAACATCATCAAAGTTGATGCCCAAGACCGCTTCTTATCTAAGTTAGCTGGCGTGGTTGATCCAGAAAAAAAGCGTAAAATCATCGGAAACGAATTCATTCAAGTCTTTGATGATGAGGCTACTAAGCTTGATGGTATCGACTTCTTAGCCCAAGGTACGTTGTATACCGACGTAATTGAGTCAGGTACTGAAACGGCGCAAACGATTAAGTCACATCACAACGTGGGTGGTTTGCCAGATGATATGCAATTCCAACTCATCGAACCATTAAACAAGCTCTTCAAGGATGAAGTTCGTGCTTTGGGTGAAGCCTTAGGTATGCCACATCACCTCGTTTGGCGCCAGCCGTTCCCAGGACCTGGTTTGGGAATTCGAATCATTGGTGAAATCACGGATGAGCGTTTGCAAATTGTACGTGATTCTGATTACATCTTGCGCGAAGAGATTGCTAACCGCGGCCTTGATAGCCAAATCTGGCAATACTTCACCGTGGATACAGGTGTCCAATCAGTTGGTGTTATGGGTGATTACCGCACGTATGATCACACCGTGGCGATTCGGGCGATTACCTCAGTCGATGGTATGACCGCTGATTTCGCAAAGATTGACTGGGATGTGTTACAAGAAATTTCACGTCGGATTACCAATGAAGTCGACCACGTAAATCGCGTAGTCTATGACATTACCGCCAAGCCACCAGCAACTGTTGAGTGGGAATAAACATTATAAATTAAGGTCGAATGTTCCACGTGGAACATTCGCCCTTTTTTATTATCATTAGATTTGTTCTGCGGGATAATACTAGGTAATAGGAGGATGCAAACATGCCAGAATTATTCACCGATGCTGAACGTGATTTAGCATTCTTTCACCACAAGTTAAAGCGGTCTATGTTTGATGTGATCAGTTACGCAGATTTATTGGCCACAGCCGATCAAACTACCGACTTCTATCAAACTGCACATCAGTCTATTGCCGCCAATCCAACCGAAGTCGACATCCAAACACCCCGCCGCGATGCATGGTTGGAACGTTTGGAATTATTAATTACTGAATCCCCGGCTGAGTTTAAATTTCAACCCGAACTAGCATCAGTGTATGAGAATTTGGCAACCGCTGTCACGTTATCGAATAGCCAACATGCGATCTTTCAGTCATTATTGGCTAATCCTCACTTAATGGCCACTATTCAAGGACAAGCTGGTTCTGGAAAATCATTTACCACTGCCAAATTGGTTGAACATTTATTAAATGCGGACTTGGAAGTGCTAGTTTTGGCGCCAACCCACGTGGCCAGCACCAATATCAATCAATTAATCGACCATGCGCGCCAACAGCGGTTTGATCAAGATATGACCGCCGTAAAACTAGCGACTAAAAACGACAAAATCAGCTTATCAACCTTGACGAGTTGGATGTTTCGCTTAGCTGATACCAACAAAGCGATTGCGCAAACCGGGAGTTTATCGGACCCACGTTTTACCAAACTAGCTGACAGTCGGCCTCAATATGATTTAGTCTTAGTCGACGAGGCCTTTGCTGCTAATGGTATGGCGTTACTTGATTTGTTTTTATATACAATTTATGCCAATATTCCCGTCATCTTAATAGGTGACCCTAATCAATTACCGGCCATCAACAATTCCCCAGCTAAACTATTTAACTATTTGCGCGATCATGATGTTCTCTTTGATACACCTATCCTCTCTGAAGTCCGTCGCACTAGTTCCAACGCCATTACAAACTTCGCACGCGCTGTGCTGAACGGTGATATGCATGAATTAGCCAGTTTTTATCACTCGTCAGCTGAAGCCACCTTGTTTGCGACCACTGATTTTAACAATGCGGCTGAGTTGACTGACCAAATTGCCGAATTAACGACATTGCGTGCACTGAATCTAAACCGGATGGAACAAATGTTTAACGAAATTGTATTAGTCCCCACCAACCACGTACGCATTCAATTAGCTGAAACGATTCAAACCGCTTTGATTAACCATGGGCTAATCGCTAATACTGGGCTAACTTTGGAACACGCCTCAGGGAATATAACGGTGCACAATGGCGATATCATCATGATTATGGGCTCACAACTTGTTCACGATTGGTCTGATGGGGATATTACCTCGACCGATAAATATCGACTCCGAGGCGCGACGAGAATCCAAATTATTGATATTAATCCCCTAGATGACTATGGTGACCCTTTAAATGAAGTTCAACCCCAAATCATTAACGAGACTATCACCGATTACTTTGTGCGCATTTTTGTTCCCGATTTAAATGAAGAGTTAGTCGTGAATTTAATGGAGCATACATCGTCAGCCTTTAATGCGGGCATGTATTCACCTGACATTCATGCGCTGTATCTAGATTTAGCGCTGGGTTATACGTCCACTATCAATAAAGTCCAAGGACTCTCGCTTGATCATGTCATCGTCTACATCGATAAATATTACCCGCACGTCAATCGAAATTTAATTTATTCGGCCGTCACGCGGGCTCGTTTATCAGATACCGTAATTGCGGAGCCACGTGCATTTCAAGCGGGTATAAGTCAAAAAAATGACGAATTTACTAATTTTTCGTAACTTTTAAGGTTATTAAGGTTTCTATATTGTATAGTTTCATAATAATGTGTAATAATAACAATACAACTATTAAAAATTAATAAGGAGGTTGATCATGGCAAAACGTGATTTAACCAGAGAAAAAATTATGTTGGCGGCTATCGATTTAGCTAAGGAACTCGGTGTGGATTATGTTACCTTCCCCCGCTTGGCTGAACACTTCAATATTAAGGCGCCATCTTTATATAACCATTTCAGTAATATCCACGAAGTTCGCGTTGAAGCTGTTGTTTACGTGGCCAAGGACTTGTTTGCATCATCAAAGGAATCCATGGCTAATAAGTCTCCCAAGAAGGCCTTAGCTGCTTTTGCGTTGACTTACCAAGAGATTGCCCGTAAGTATCACTATATTTACGTCTTAATTGATATCGTGCCTTTGGAAACACGTGAAATCTTATTAGAAATCACTCAAGCCGTGTCAGACTTAATTGACGAACAATTGGAAACATTCGATTTAACTGCTGAAGAAGTCCTCCAATACAACCGGATGTTCTTTAGTATTGTGCGTGGTTATACGACGTTGAACAACAATGGCAACTTCAATGCACCAAACAGCCCTACCGATGACTCATATACTTGGATGATTGACCACTTCCTTGATCAATTACCTGAAAAGTAACATTGTTTCACGTGGAACAATTACCGCATAAAATAGTTTGCGGTTGAGTTCCTCATCAGCATATGCAGAAAGGACGTTCAGCATGACTGAAAAGCATCCAATCAAGAAGGCTGTCGCTGAAGTGGATGTTGTCGCCCACATCGCACAACCAGCCTTACCTACTGATAAGGTCATCCCGCGTAGTGAATCAAGCATTAAGGATACAACGGCAGAAGACGAAATTGTTTCTGAATTGAATTCATTTATTGACTCTGATAAACAATAACAAAAAATAAACCCGGACAAAATTTTGTCCGGGTTTATTTTTTTAAAATTCAGTACGCCGATGGACTAATTTGCTAAAGACGTGTTTATCACCCCAGCCAATGATTGCCCCTTGGCCAAACAATGCGACCAAGGTCCCAATATTGACGGCCATGATTTCATGCGTCACTAGCCAAACCGTCAAAGAAATTATCATCGGGATGGCGAAATTAATCCCTTGGGCAACGATTGCGCTCCCTTTAAAGTACTTAAAGCGCGTAATCACGACTAAATCATCAAGTGGATGCATAATCAATTGCACCCGCGAATTAATCGACACCCCAATCGCCACGCTACCAATCGCCAAAATATCAATAATAATTCGGGCGCCCAACGGTAAATTCATGAAGCCTAATCCAATAAAGACGTGGCTCACTTCATTAATGATCAGGCTAAATGAAACGACAAAGAACATGTTGGCAAAGAACTTGCGGATATCTAAGTGACCAATCAAGATAGCAGCTAAACTAGCGGCTAACAGGCCATAAATGAACAAGAAGACCCCAATTGAAAGTCCAAATGCATTTGATAGATTTGCAGCCGAGGCCGTCCATGGAGCCGATCCCATATTGGTGGCAACCGTGATGCCGTTGCCGACCGCATTAAAAGATATCCCCAAAATGAAGAAGACTAATTGTTGCCAGATTTTAAGTGGTTTTCGTACGCCATTGATATTAAACATAATAATACTCCTGGATACTAGTATACCCGCGATCCTTAAATCAGCAAGTCCCTTGAACCTAAGTTGTCCTATTATTGGTGAATCAATGTGCCGATTCCAACATCACTAAACAATTCCAACAAAAGTGAATCTTCCAAGCCACCATCGATAATCGTCGTTTCCTTCAAACCTTGTTTCATGGCTTGCACACAGGCGCGCACCTTAGGAATCATACCCCCAGCGATAATCCCATCAGCAATTAACTGTTCGACTTCGGCAATGTTCATGGCTGAAATCAAGCTGGTTGGGTCCTCTTTATCGCGCATCACACCAGCAATGTTAGTTAAGAGGATGAATTTTTCAGCCTTTAATTCAGCAGCAATGTTGACCGCCGCGGTATCGGCATTAATATTGTAAATTTCACCATTGTCACCAACCCCAGTAGGCGCGATAACGGGAATGAAATTGTTAGCCAAGGCCATTTTGATGACTTGCGTGTTGATCTGGGTGATTTTACCCACGTAACCTAGCTCGCTATCAAGTTGTTTGGCTTGAATCATATTGCCATCGATTCCGGATAACCCAATGGCCGGCGCCCCAAGACTCGTTAAATCCAACACCAAGCCTTTGTTGACCTTGCCAGACAAGACAGAACTAACCGTATCAATCGTGGCTTTATCGGTTACCCGCAAGCCGTTGATAAATTTTGATTCAATACCTTGTTGGGCCAACGCGTCCGTGATATCAGGGCCACCACCATGTACAACCACGACTTTAATCCCAATCATATGCAGCAACAAGATATCTTTCATCACGGCTTGCTTAATCTTGGCATTTGTCATGGCATTCCCACCATACTTGATAACCATGGTTTTACCTTGGAAACGCTGCATATATGGCAAGGCTTCAATCAGGATTTTAGCTTGTTCGTTTTTGTTTAATACCATTTATGACCCCACCTGCAATTCAGGTAACATAATTTTGGCTAACAACGCTTTTTCGGCGTGCATCCGGTTTTCGGCTTCTTGGAAAATGACGGAATGTGGTCCATCAATGATCTCAGCTGAGACTTCTTCGCCACGGTGCGCTGGTAGACAGTGCATAAAGTGATAGTCAGCCTTCGCGTGGGCAACCAATTCGGCGTTGACTTGATACGTTCCACCAAAGACCTTCACCCGCTCGTCTTGTTCCGCTTCATCCCCCATACTAGCCCAAACATCAGTGAAGATAAAGTCAGCGTCAGCCACGGCCACCGTTGGATCTTCCACCACTTCAATTTTTGCACCACTAGTTGTGGCCAATTCCTTAGCCAAGGCCACAAATTCAGGCTTTGGTTGATAACCAGCAGGTGAGGCAACCGATACGTCCATCCCCAAAATCGCCGCTCCAATCAAATATGAATGCGCCATGTTGTTGCCATCCCCAACATATGCAATTTTCAGGCCTTCAGTCGTACCCTTAATTTCTAAAATCGTTTGAAAATCTGCCAAAATTTGACTTGGATGATGATCATCAGTCAACCCATTCACAACGGGCACCCTTGAATATTCAGCGAGTTGGGCAACCATCGCATCGCTAAACGTCCGAATCATTATGCCATCAACCATGCTGCTCATCACGCGCGCCGTATCAGGAATCGGTTCCCCACGGCCCATTTGCGTCGTTGAGCCTTGCATAACCACGGCATGGCCACCCATTTGGTACATCCCCGTTTCAAATGAGATACGCGTCCGCGTTGATGACTTTTCAAAAATCATCGCCAGCGTCTTACCATGCATAATTTCGCTGTACTTGGCCACATTTTGCTTCATATCAATCGCCAAATGCAAAACTTCAAGCATTTCGGCCTTGTTCATTTCAGTTAAATTCAAAATATCTTTGTTATACATCGTATTTGTCATCTATTTCACGTCCATTTCTTTAATCACATCAATAACTGCTTGTACGCCGGCAGTTAATTCTGCTTCAGAGATTACCAAAGGTGGCAAGAGTCGTAGCGTATTATGCTTGGCCGTCAGCACTAAGATGTGTTGTGCAGCCAGTTTTTCCACCACCGCATTTAACACCTTGGCATCCG
Source organism: Lactobacillaceae bacterium (assembly GCA_031289015.1). GTDB lineage: Bacteria > Bacillota > Bacilli > Lactobacillales > Lactobacillaceae > Weissella. The sequence continues at coordinate 39,373 of JAITQG010000014.1, read as the reverse complement.
TCAGTTCAATGCCCAGCATCAAGCCAATCCCACGCACGTCTTTAACGATGCTAACGTCTGCTAATTGCGTGGTTAGGTTCGTCATCGCTAACGTGCCTTTTGTCGCCACACTAGCCAAAAACGCTGGGTCATCAACCAATGCTAAGACTTCAGTCGCTACTGCTAACGCCAAGCGATTGCCACCATACGTTGATCCGTGGGTCCCTGGCGTGAATGCTTTGGCAACAGCTGGTTTAGCAAGCATTGCCCCAACCGGCACGCCATTCCCCAACGCTTTGGCAACGGTGACAATCTCCGGATTTAAGCCAAACTGTTCAAAGGCATATAAACTGCCGCAGCGGCCAATCCCAGTTTGAACTTCATCAACGACCAACAATGCTCCAACCGTTTGACAACGCGCCGCTAAAGCCTTTAGCCAGCTAGCATCAGCGGGCGTCACGCCACCTTCACCTTGGATAATTTCCACGAAAACAGCCGCGGTTTGTGCATCAATGGCTGAAAAATCGACTTGATTAAAGGCCAGATACGCCATGTCAGGAACCAAGGGAGCAAATCCAGCTTGAATGGCCTCTTGTGCGGTAATGCTCATTGAACCGTACGTCCGACCGTGAAACCCGTTGATAAAGCTCACAACCTTGGTTTTACCCGTGGCTAAGCGCGCCAATTTAATGGCCGCTTCATTCGCCTCGGTTCCACTGTTACAAAAGAAGGCCTGATACGTTCCATTGAGACTCAATTGCCCAGCCACTTTTTCTTGCAAGGCACTGGTATACAAGTTGGGCACATGCCAAATTTGGTTAACTTGTTCTTGCAGCGCCTCGACCAACACGGGATGCTTCAAACCAAGATTCCAAACCCCAATCCCACTCGTTAAGTCGAGGTATTCAGCCCCGTTTGCAGTGATTAAAGTTGCTTCATGGCCATCCACAAATTCGAGGTCTTGCCGCGCATAATTTTGAATTAAATTACTCATAGGCTCCCCCCAGCTTTACTCGTATCGTAAAGGGCATTGATTTCGACATATTTATACGTCAAATCACAGCCCCAAGCTAGACCAGTCGCGCTACCTTGTTTCACATCCACAACGATTGAAACCTTAGCTTGTTCTAATTCACTAGTCATCAAGTCGTCGTCAAACGTCACCGGTGTGCTATCTTGCAACACGGTTTGACTCCCGAGTTGAATATCAATGCTAGCTGGATCAATCACACCACCACTGTAGCCTAACGCACAAATAATCCGACCCCAATTTGGATCACTGCCAAAGATAGCTGTCTTAACTAATGATGAACCAACAATTTTCTTGGCCATCATCCGTGCATCGAGCTCGTTCGTCGCGTTTTTTACGGTAACTTCGATCAACTTGGTCGCACCTTCACCGTCTTGGGCAATCTTTTTTGCAAGTTCACCCATGACATGCTTAAACATTTCCAAGAATTGGACATATTCAGGCGTATCAGCGGTAATTTCTGGGTTGTTGGCTTGCCCGTTGGCTAACACGATGACCATATCGTTGGTCGAAGTATCGCCATCGACTGTGATTTGGTTAAATGTGACCTCAGTCGTGCTCGCCAAAGTAGCTTGGAGGAGTTGTTGGTCAATCTTGGCATCCGTCGTAATGAAACCAAGCATCGTCGCCATATTCGGGTGAATCATCCCACTTCCTTTAGCACAACCAGCCATCGTCACCAATTGCCCACCAATTTCTTGGGTCACGACGATTTCTTTGGATTGCGTATCAGTGGTCAAAATTGCCTGTGCAAAATCAGCAGAAACCCCATTTTTCACATCCATTTGGGCAATCCCAGCCGTGATTTTAGGCATTGGCAAAGACACACCAATCATCCCCGTCGAGGCCACGGCGACAGCTTCAGGCGCCAAGCCCAATTGAGCGGCCGCAACTTGTTGCATCGTCTTGGCATCATCTAACCCTTGTGTGCCTGTACACGCATTGGCATTTCCGCTGTTCACAATGACGGCTTGGAGCGTGCCATCCGTTTGCCAAGCATCCTTGGTTACAAAGATGGGAGCCGCCTTCATCACATTGGTAGTAAAGACCGCAGCTGCTTGGGCAGGCACGGTTGAATACAACATACCCATATCTTTTTTGTCATTTTTTAAGCCCACATGCTTCCCATCGGCTAAAAAACCTAGGGGTGAGGCAATATTTCCTTCAATTATCTTCATGTAATCATCCTCAATTAATATTATTATGGAAATTGCGGCACAAAATCTAAGCCTGCATTTTCTGGTAAATCAAATATTTTATTCATATTTTGAATCGCTTGCCCTGCAGCACCCTTGATCAAATTATCAATCACAGACACGACCGTCACAATGCCCGTTGTCTCGTTCAACGTCAAGCCTAAGTCACAGTAATTACTGCCGATGACTTGCTTTAAGTTAGGTAATTGACCTTGGGGTTGAACGCGGACAAATTGACTATTGGCATAAACTTGTTGATAGGCTGCATACAATTGTTCCTCAGTCACTCCGGGTTGCACCTTAGCAAACGCCGTGACGAAAATCCCGCGCGTGACTGGGATTAATGAAGTTTGGAAATGCAAACTTTGAATGCTTGGCTCCCAGATTTGTAATTTTTGCACAATTTCTGGAATATGTTGATGCTCATTAGCTTTATACATCAGCATATTGTCGTGGATAAAGCTATAGTGACTGGTTTCGCTGAGCTTTTTACCAGCGCCAGACAAGCCTGACTTGGCATCCACAATCATTGATGAATTATCGACTAAGCCATGTTTGACAAGCGGTGCCAACGCCAACAACGTCGCCGTGGCATAACAACCAGGGTTGGCAATCTGTTGATTAGCTGGCTTGTCATCCAAATCAGCTAAGACATATTGCATCGTTGCTAAATCGGTCGCATCTGCAGCTGGCTTAGCGTACCATTGCTCGTATTTTTCACCTGGCAAACGATAATCACCTGACAAATCAATAATCGGGAACTTAGCCGCGATAAATGGGTGCGCTAATTTGGCGCTAATTCCACTCGGTGTCGCAAAGAACACACAATCACTGGTCGCCATAATTTCGGCGGCATCAATTTGCTTAATTTCCATATAATAGATGTTTTTCAAATGCGGATAATAATTGGCTAATTCAATTCCGGCGGATGAATCTGCATACACGCCAACAATTTCAACCGTTGGGTGTTGATGTAGCAAACGGATTAATTCGATCCCACTATAGCCGGTAATTCCAACAATACTTATTTTCATAAAGGCCTCCCAAATTTCTTATTTGAATTATTATACTCATAAATTACGCCTATTTACAATGCTTTTTTTGAATGTTTATTCACATAAACCGTGAATATTGCATTATTTTTATGTTTTTATGCTAAAACTGTTGACTTTTTGCATAAACGCTCGTATTCTATATTTATGCAGAAAGACAAATATTAAAGGAGAATTTATTCACATGGGAGAAAAAGTTGTATTAGCCTATTCAGGCGGATTAGACACATCAGTTGCAATTCAATGGTTAAAAGAGGCCGATTATGAAGTCATCGCCGTTTGTATTGACGTTGGTGAAGGCCGTGATTTAGATTTCATCCAAAACAAGGCGCTCACAGTGGGAGCCAGCCAATCAATCGTGCTCGATTGTAAAGCTGAATTCGCCGACGAATATGTCAGCTATGCCATCAAGGGGAATTTGTTGTATGAAAACAAGTACCCACTAGTATCTGCGTTATCACGGCCAGTTATTAGTAAGAAATTGGTCGAAGTCGCTAATCAAGTTGGAGCGACCACCATTGCCCACGGATGTACTGGTAAGGGAAACGACCAAGTGCGTTTCGAAGTGGCCATTCAAGCTTTGGCACCTGACTTTAAGGTCTTGGCACCAGTGCGTGACTGGAAGTGGTCACGTGAAGAAGAAATCAGTTATGCCCAACAACACGGGATTCCAATTCCGGTCGATCTCGACAACCCATATTCAATTGATATGAATCTTTGGGGCCGTGCGATCGAAGCTGGGATTTTGGAAAACCCTTGGGAAACTTGTCCTGAAGAAGCCTTTGAAATGACGGTTGCCGTTGAAGCATCACCAAATGAAGCAGAATATATCGAACTCGAATTCGCCAATGGGGTGCCTGTGAAGTTAAACGGTACGGCTTATCCTTTGTATGAATTGATTAAAGAAGTCAATATTCTAGCTGGTAAGCATGGCATCGGCCGGATTGACCACATTGAAAACCGGTTGGTCGGCATTAAGTCACGTGAAGTTTACGAATGCCCTGGTGCCGAAGTAATCATGAAGGCGCACAAGGATTTGGAAGATTTGACCTTTGTTCGTGAAGTGGCGCATTTCAAGCCCGTCATGGAAAATCAAATGGCTAACACAGTGTATGAAGCATTGTGGTTCAATCCAGCCACTGATGCCTTGAAGGCTTACATCGACGCAACGCAAACAGCGGTTAACGGTATTGTGAAAGTTAAGCTCTTCAAGGGCCAAGCAACTCCAATTGGGCGTAAGTCAGCAAATTCACTTTATGATGAAAAGTTGTCAACTTACACCTCAGCCGATGAATTCGATCAAGAAGCAGCAGTTGGCTTCATCAAGCTATTCGGTCTTCCAACTAAGGTTAACGCCCAAGTGCAAGCTAAGTTGAAGCAAGATAGCCAAATTTTGCAATAAGCACGACCAAGTCAAATAGAAAAATCAATCAAAGTAGTGGTCAGCTACCTTGATTGATTTTTATTAAACCCAGAGGAGCAATATTATGAGTAACAAATTATGGGGCGGCCGGTTTGAAGCCACCAACGAAGCCTGGATTGATGCATTTGGGGCCTCAATTGAAGTCGATCAGATTCTGGTTGTCGAGGACATCACGGGCTCAATCGCCCACGTGACGATGTTGGGCAACACTGGCATTATCACCCAGTCAGAAGCCGCCCAAATCAAAGCTGGTTTAGAAACCCTATTAGCAAAAGCCCAAGCCGGCACCCTTGAATACACGATTGAAAATGAAGATATTCATCTAAATATCGAAAAAATGTTGCATGATGAAATCGGCCCCGTCGCTGGTAAATTACACACCGCACGGAGTCGAAACGACCAAGTGGCCACAGACATGCACCTTTGGGTTAAAAAGACGTTGGCTGAAGTTGATGCAGAATTACTCAAGCTCCAACAAGTCTTTTTGCACCAAGCTAAGCAAAACGTCACGACCATCATGCCCGGCTACACGCATCTCCAACACGCCCAACCCATCAGTTTTGGCCACCATTTATTGGCCTATATGAGCATGTTTCAACGTGATCGCGAGCGTTTTGCCAACAATGTGGCACACGCTGACATTTCACCGTTGGGAGCAGCCGCATTGGCTGGGACCACATTCCCAATTGATCGCCAAGCCACCCAAGAATTACTAGATTTTTCAGATATTTACGGAAATTCCTTGGATGCCGTAAGTGATCGTGATTATACGTTGGAATTTTTGAGTAACAGCGCAATTTTGATGATGCACCTCAGCCGCTTATGCGAAGAAATCATTTTATGGTGTTCACACGAATTCCAGTTCGTAACTTTAAGCGACACGTATTCAACGGGTAGCTCAATCATGCCTCAAAAGAAAAACCCCGACATGGCTGAACTGGTCCGCGGCAAGATTGGTCGGGTCTATGGTAATTTAATCGGGTTGTTAACCACGATGAAGGGCCTCCCTTTGGCGTATAACAAAGACATGCAAGAAGACAAAGAGGGCGTGTTTGATACAGCCGAAACCATTTTGGCCAGCCTCAAAATTTGTGCCGGTATGATTGATACCATGACGGTTAACACTGATATCATGGAACAATCAGTGCAAAAGGACTTCTCAAATGCGACTGAATTAGCCGATTATCTTGCTAATAAAGGTGTGCCGTTCCGTGAAGCGCATGCCATTGTTGGTAAGTTAGTCTTGGATGGTCTCAAGACGCATACTTATCTCAGCGACATTTCATTAGCTGACTACCAACAGATTTCACCGCTCATTGAACAAGATATTTATCATACCTTATCAGCTCGCGTGGCCGTTGAGCGCCGGAATTCATACGGTGGTACTGGCTTTGCACAAGTCCAACACCAACTAGACCTCTGGGCACAAAAATTAAATAACTAAACCGAAAAATCCCGCTGCCAACATACAAATGGCTACGGGATTTTTGTGTAAAACAGCAGAATACTAATCCGGTAAATGTACAATGAATTTTACAAGCGAATATACGGGCTAAAAAAGAAGAATATACAGATAAAGCCGGCTAATATGCTAGACTTAAACTAGAGATTTTAAAGGAGGCGGCCGATGTTACTTGCCAATTACCTACCAGCTTGGGTTGAGCATTTATTAAATGCCAACGCAGAATATCAATTGACCTTGTATTTGATTTTATTTGGGTTAATTTTCATTGAAACAGCGGGCATCGTCATGGGCTTTATCCCCGGCGACACGCTATTAATTGCGACCGGCAGTATTGCAGGGGCCAATCATAGTTTTAAGGATCTATTTTTACTCATCATCATCTTTGGTTTTGCATCATTGGCTGGTGACGTGGTAAATTACTTTTTTGGTGCTTGGTTAGTCCGCCAACTCAGTCGGATTAAGGTATTAGATCGGCATTTAAATGGGCCGATTGTGCAACGATTGCAGGAAAGTTTTCACACTAAGCGCTGGCTATTATTTATCGTGACTGGCCGGTTTTTACCTTTCATTCGGGTGGCTGTACCATTGATGGCGCACCGCTTGGGGTTGGCTTTTGTAGATTATATTCGCATGGCGGCTGTGGCAAGTTTTCTATGGTCAATTTCACTGGTGTCTTTGGGTTATTTCTTTGGGAAGTTGGAATTGCCGCATGGGATTAATTTCATCTTGTTGTTTTTTGTTTTGATTATTGTTGGAGTTGTGATTAGCCGACCAAAAGTGCGCGAGAAAATCATTAGTTTGTTCTTGCGTGATGATCGTAAGTAGGGGTGCTTAGCCGTTTCACGGCTAGGTTTTTTGGTTGTTGGGGGAAGGGGCTCCGCATTGGTACTGTAGAGGTGGGCGACAGAGTCCCACTAGTCTAAGGTCGGCCGCCCTGCTAAAGCAGAACTGCCAACCAAAGACCGCGTTGGTGCTCCTACCTCGCTTTTTCCACCACTACAGCACCAATGCTCCGCCCCTTCCCCCAACAACCAAAAAACCAGCTTCCAGTCGCTTTAGCTCCTTACAGCTCTAAAACTTCACTGCCCTACTTCTAACACTTAAAAATGTAAAACTGATTTTTGTCCCCTGATTTAAAAACATAGGGCAGAGATAATTCGGATGTACATCATTATTTAGTGCGTGACTAATTATAAGGACAAAATAAAAGATGCTTAATATTGAATTAAGCATCTTTTTGAGCCCAAAACAAATTAATTTAAGCTATATCAAGTCCTAAGTAACAAGGCTGAAGCTCTAGGACCAGAAGGAGCTAGAGCGACTGGCGGTCGGGATTTTGGTTTGGTGGGGTCAAGGGTGGAGCATTGGTGCTGTTGTATGAAACAGCGAGGTAGCGGCACCAACGCGGTCTTAGGGAGTTGGTTTTGCGCTTGCGCAAGGCCGAATCCCTTAGACTAGTGGGACCGTGTCGCCCCCTTCAACAGCACCAATGCGGAGCCCTTGCCCCCACCAAACTAAAATTCCTAGCCGTGAAACGGCTAAGCAAACAAACGTCTAAGAAATACGATCCATCTCCTGATTGAGTAATTCATCAACCAAGACGTTACCAGCACTAGTAGCGTGCCCCTTAACCCAAATAAACGCCAACCGCTCACTAAGTTCCAAAACAAGCGAATAAACAAGCTGCCAAGCCGCCAAATTAGCAATCGCCCCAGTCTTTTTAGTCCACCCAGCAGCCTGCCAGTTATACATCCAATCAGTAACCGTATCCAACACATACTTAGAATCACTAACAATCGTCACCGGCTCACTAACTTTTTTAGCTTGCTGCAACGCATTAATCAGCGCATAAATTTCCATTTCGTTATTAGTCTTCCCTAAAAACGCCCCACTATCAGCAAAACTGGCTTGGGTCGGTTGATCACCTCGATAAATCGCAATAGCCCAAGCTGATTTGTCAGTCGCTTGCACGTGCCCACCAGCCACATTGCCAGTGTTACGCGTTCCACCATCAGTAAAAATGTAATACCGATCCGCTTGCCACTCAAAAGTTCCATCATAGGCGACCTCATAAGTACGCGCTGTGTTACCATTCGCCCCAGTCATATCAGCAAACCACGCCTGAGCTTCAGCATTAGTCGCAAAGCCCTTATACTTGGGGGCCGGCTTCGTGTGCGTATATTTTTGTACTTCACTCCAAGGTTTGGTGTACACCCCTTCGTATTGATTCCCTACAATCGCATATGTTTTCATAATTATCTCGCAATCAGCCTTCGCTAAATTTTAACTTATTTTTAATCACAATCTATCCATCTTTGTTATCTACAATTGAATAGTTTATAGTTATTATTATAACCGCAAAGGAGTAAGACTTTGTTTAAGTATTTCATGACATTTCAACCAGATATTCCAGAGGGCATCGGTTTTGCACAATTTTCCATGACCCATCTGGTATTTTTGGGCTTATTAATTCTAATCGATATCTACATTGTCCGTTGTTATCTACGGTCAAATTCCCAACAACAAACCCATATGCGTTGGACAATCGGGGGCCTGATCTTTGCCCTTGAATTCTTGCGCCAAGCCTACCTCGCTTTGACTGGCCAATACAATCCGAGTGTCATGCCCTTTCATCTCTGTGGCTTAGGCATCTTCATCGTGGCCTTTGATACCATTAAGCCTAACAACACCACACGCGAATTACTATACAGTTTGACCATCTGGGGGGCGTTTGCGGCCTTATTATTCCCGGATTGGACATATTATCCAGCCATGAATATCTGGACTTGGCAAAGCTTTTTGATTCACGCTTTATTAATTGTCTATCCGCTGATGTTATTAATCAGCAAACAATTTGTCCCGAACTGGCATCGGCTCTGGCGGTCAATCATCTTTGTGGCCATTTGCGTACCATTTGTCTACTGGCTCAACGGTCTATTCGGTACCAATTTCTGGTTCCTCAACACAGCCGCTGGTGGATCACCACTCACCGCCCTGCAAAATATGTTTGGTCCATATTATCCATTATCACTAATTGTTTGCCTACTGATTTTATGGTTCATTATGTATCTACCTTGGGCCATCGTTGCTCACAAACGCCCGCATCGTTAATCAAACAAAACCGCCAACTAAGCGCTAGTTGGCGGTTTTTGTATCCTGCAAATTATCTTGTAATAGTTGCTCAATCGTCTTTAAGACACCGTTATTATTGTTATCCGCACAGGCCGCTGGATAGGCTTCGATTAGTGCCATGTGGCCATTTGGCATCGCAAACGGCCGCCCCGCTAGATCCAGCATTTCAATATCATTAATCCCATCACCAAACGCGGCTAAATCAGCAGCTTCAAGGCCATAATAATCGGCAATCAATTGAATCCCGTGCGCCTTATTAACATCTGGGGCCACAATATCAATGGACCCATAGCCAGACGTCGTGACATGCGCCTTGCCGTCCAATTCAGCGCGAGCCTGTTGGATAAACGTCGTCGTCTGGTGCTCGTCCATTGAGAAGGTTATTTTGACAATTGGTTCATCAATATCCGTAAAATCCTTGATTAAGACCAGCTTTGACAAGCTCAGCAACCAAACCGTGTGCTGCCAATTCACCAAAGCCTCGTGACGAAACATGTAGTGCTTAGTAATGCCGGTAAAGACGGTCGTCCGCTTTAACTTAGTGGGAATCGCTTCGATAATTTCATGCGCGGCAACCACCACCGCGGGGTCCATCGGAAAAGTCCCGATAACCTCGCCATCAGCGGTCTTCACGTAGGCACCATTGTTAGAAACGATGTCGATTTTACCGATAAAAGGCTTAAACGTCTGAGCGATGCGCCGGCTATCACGCCCAGATGCGATGATAAAATGCGAACCACGTTGATTAATTTCCTCTAATACCTTGGCAAAATATACAGCATCATAATCATGGCTGGCATTATTAAAGGTACCATCAACATCAGAAGCAAATAATTTGGGGATTGTCATATGGCGGCCTCCTCAGACAGCTTAACCGATAATAACTTCTTCGGTTGGGTACGAATATTTTTTAGTTTTATGATGGATATTTAAGACTGAGAACATCACAGTGTATAAGCCGACTCGACCAACGAACATCACCAACATGATGACAACTTTACCAAAGTCCGTTAAGTTTGGCGTCAACCCCAGACTAAAGCCAGTCGTTGAAAAGGCTGAAATCACTTCAAAGAAGATATATTCAATCCCCATATTATGCGGAATGGTCTCAGTTAACGCAAGTAATAACGATGTCAAAAACACAAACGCCATCGAGATAAAGGCCAACATCAAAGCTTTGGTAACGATACTTTGGCTAAAGCGTCGATCCTTGAAATTGACGTCGCTTTGCCCACGCAAGGCAGCGATTGATTGCATCCACAAAATCCCCATCGTTGTCGTTTTAATACCACCAGATGTTGACCCTGGCGTCCCACCGACGAACATCAAAAACATGATAATCATAATGGCGCCCATCGATAACGTGTGCAATGGAATGATCTCAAACCCCGCAGTTCGCGGCACAATGGCTAAGAATAAGGTATTCATTAACTTGTCAAAAATTGATAACTTAGCGGGTAAGTGGCCGGTCAGGGTTTCTGATAAGAAGAAACCTAAGAATGCCAAACCTGTTAACCAACCGGAAACGACCAAAGCCACCCGGGTATGCAAACTTAAGCGCTGCCCGCGATGGTACAACAAGACGTCGCGCCACACCAAGAACCCAAATGAACCTGCTGAAATCAATAACATAAAGATGAATAAGGCGTATGGATCCGTTTGGAAAAATGTTAATGAGACCGGCAAAAAAGTGAAGCCCGCATTCGCAAATGCTGAGATGGCTTGCATAAAGGCATAATACAACCCACCAGTGAAGCCAAATTTAGGAATAAAGTCAAAGCTCAATAAGACGAACCCAACGGCTTGGATGATGACTGATAATGAAATAACGTAGCGCATAACCGACTTCACATCGGCCAGATTATTGAGATGCAAGGCTTCTTGCGCTAAAATACGTGATTTTAAATCCATGCGCCGGCCCGTAATGGCAAACAACAACACAGCAAACGTCATAAAGCCCAATGCGCCTATTTCAATCATCACGATAATGACCAATTGGCCAAATAGTGTCCATGTCGCACCAGTATTTAGCGTGGTCAGTCCTGTGATTGTGGTGGCTGACACCGCCGTGAATAACCCGTCTAAAAATGAAACTGACGCATGCGTATGTGAAATTGGTAAAGTTAGTAAAAATGCGCCTAATAAAATAATCACCAAAAAACCAAAGGTCAAAATTTGGGGTGGCGTTAATTTGTTTATAATTTTATGCATTGGTAAGTCTCCATATATCAAATTATACCGTATAATCCGTGCCACGTAGAGAACAAGATTGTGGATAACCTGTTAATAACTTTGTGGACAGACTGTGGATTACTCGGCTTCCTGTGGAAAACTTGTGTGTAACTTGCTTAGTTGTGCTATGAAATCTTATAGCACTGGGGATAAACGGCATGTGGAAAACCATTTGCATTGTACAAAATGGCGTTAAAAACCCATTTAATCTACGAAGTTAAGTATAACCCTGTTGATAACTAAGAAATTCAACAATAACTTAATCAGGTGCGATCACGTAACGGCTAAAGTGTTGATATAATCACGTTTGTTTCCGCGCGTAAAAATAAACACGAACATTATTGTGGGTATTGTCGATATTTTACGTAAAAATCCACAGGCAGCGCTGAGCATGTTGTGGATAACTAGCTGACAACGTTTGCATTCTGTGGATAAGTCTGGGTATAACTCCATTAAAACCGCTAAAAATGGGGCTTTATTGAGTTATCCACCGCAACCAGCTAAATCTGTTGATAACTCCTGTGGAAAACCCCAATATCAATTTGAAAGTCTGTTATAATAGGATTTACAAGCATTAATTAACTTGTGGATATCCTGTGGATAAGTTAAATAATTGACACCAATCGGCTGGTTTTCCACATTTAAACAACCTGTAATATTTATATAACAGAATCGATACAAGAAAGAGTTAGCTATGAACATTAGGATAATCAGTGTTGGTAAATTGAAAGAGAAGTTTCTAAAAGACGGGATTGCCGAATATGCCAAGCGGCTATCAAAGTTCGCCAAGTTTGAAATCATCGAGGTCCCAGATGAAAAAGCGCCTGAACAATTATCGGATGCTCAGATGGTGCAAGTCATGACCAAAGAAGGCGAACGGATCTTAAGCAAGATTAAGGATCGTGAATATGTCTATGTCTTAGCGATTAAAGGTGCACAACGGACATCAGAAGAATTAGCCCATGAAATCGAGCAATTAACGGTGCGTGGGACGTCAGACATTACATTTGTGATTGGTGGCTCATTAGGAACCGCCCCGGCCGTCAACGCGCGCGCAGATGCCTTAATCAGCTTTGGTAAATTTACCCTGCCTCACCAGTTGATGCGTCTCGTGCTCACCGAACAAATTTATCGCGCCTTCATGATTAACCAAGGCTCACCCTACCATAAGTAACTACAAAGGAGCATCTTATGCCATACAATGATTCGTACATCGCAAGAATTCGTGAAAAGGTCGGCCATAATTTTGAACTAATCATGCCAACGATTGACGTGGTCGTAGAAAATGCCGCCGGTGAACTCATGATGATTTATAATCGTGACTTTGCGGGCTGGGCGTTTCCTGGGGGCTATGTTGAACCCGACATGTCATGGTCTGAGAACGCCGCTAGAGAAGCACTAGAAGAAAGTGGCATCATTGTCCAAGCCGATCAGTTAACGGCGTTAGGGGTGGTCTCTGGGGACGGTTATCGGGCAACCTATCCAAACGGTGACCAAGTCAAATTTTATTCGACGGTCTTTTTGGCCCAAACCTTTGATAATGAACTGCTGACCATCGATCAAACCGAAATCGATCAGAAGACCTGGATGCACCCAACTGACATTGCCAAGCAAAATTTGACATTGTCAGGCAAGACAGTTTTCGCTTTGTATCAAGCATTCAAGCAAACCCAGCAATTTCAAGTCGTTACCGTCGATTAAAACCGCCTTCATCAAAAAAACATCAACGCAGTGGTTGATGTTTTTTTACTGTAGGGCTGAAGTCAACGTCCAGGTTAAATCATAGTTATACGTATTGGCAATCAAATGATCATCCGTGGCCTGAATAACTAAGCCTTGGTTAGCTGGATAGGTTTGCGTATACAGCCCGCTCCCAGCACTTGTCATGCTCGTGCCGGTAAACAGGGTTGTCGCCGCTGTGTTGATTGGCAAGGCCGTTCCGTTGGCTAACAAGAACTCCATTTGCAAATTAGCTGGTAAGGTATCGGCGGTGGTTTCTGGAGTGGCCGCTAAACTAATATTAAAGTTTGGAGTTGCCCCTCGAGTATCCATGATACCAAAGTTCATATCAGTAACCGCGCCCGTTCTGGTTAACAACCCACCGGAACTAGCCAATGAGGCCACCGTGTGTTCATACTGGAACGGCCCGATTGGTGAGGTCACCCATTGCAGGATGCCTGGTACTAAAGTAAAGACGAGGCGTTTGGCTTTTTGATACACGCCTTGATCGGTCGTGCTAACCGGATGGGTCCCAGCATTATCAACTAAGACCGTGGCCATATTTGCCAAATTGGGGTTAATATTACCCGTCACATTGATTGCTGAACTAACCGCTGCCGTAGTATCCGCAACGTTAGTGAAGCCCCCGATTGTATATCCAGTCGCACCAGTCGTTGAATCCACTTGTAACTGGATTGGCATGGCCGTATTGGTACCAAAGACGGCTGAGGCAGTGGTGCTCCCGGTTCCTAAGCCGGCAATTGAGACCAGCGAGGCATTATTGATAATAAATGAATCACTGGTATTCGGCGTACCAGCAAACGCGGTAGACGCCGCTTTAGCTTGATTGTAGGTAAATGATGCATTCGACCCGATCGAAGTATTAAATGCCCCGTTAACATTATCAAAGGACCACAACGGACCAGCGGTAATGTTGGTTTGGCTATTGGGCCCAAACGTCATATTAAACGTCATGGCACTAGACGATACTGCGCCACCTAGGAAATTTAAGGTTTGCTTGGGCGCATTGATATTGAGCGTGCCATTAATAATCATCTCAGCTGAAGTCGGGGCCGTATACCAATACCAAAGATTATCAGCTGCCAACGTGGGAGCATTAATATTGAGCGTGGCCCCTGCATTGACATCTAATTTATATGGGTGGGCGGCATTGGCCTGTGAAATTAAGCCATATGCAATATTACTATAGAGATAATCAATCGTGGTCGTCCCATCCAAGACCGTCCAACCATAACCTTCCATGAACTCTTGGGCGCCAGTGGAGTTTTGGACAAAATGATTGTTGCCACTAAAACTCACATCAACCCCATACGTATAAAACATCTGCACGTTGGCCGCGGTGATTGAACCGTAGTCAAACGTACAATTTTGATAGGTCATTGTCGCCTTAAGGTCGGTCAACGAACCACTAAACAAGCCATAATAATTGTTCCAATAGGCCGTTGTCGTCCCTGTTCCAGCAGCGTTTGGCGCACTTGCATAAGTCGCCGTCGTTGTCGTGGCGGTTTGTGAATAATTCATCAACACCACCGCATCACCAGTCGCCATTTGAATCACATCGGTCGCCCCAACTTGGGTCATGGCAAAGATACCAAAGCCATTCCCATCAAAGTTGTAACTGGTATTGGTTTTTAATGTAAAGCCAGCAGACGGCAAAGTAATGTTTTGTGACAACCGAATATTGGTATACCCATTCGTCACGACCGCCGTTTTTAAATCATTACCTGAATCAACCAGATAATAGCCGTCTGGTTGGGGCGTAATCGCTGCCTCAGCAGGGCGCGAAAAACTCAACAGGGCCAGTAAACTCGCTAGAAATACGAGCAAACTGATTTTATTAATGCGCATGGCTCGTATCCTCCTCACGAGTTTATTCGGTCTTTTCTAAGGCCAAGCGATCCGCTTTATCGCGGTCCTTCTTACGCTTCCAGACCAAGAAAATGATGATAAAGATGGCCAACAAGAGCAAGATAATCAACAAGATAATTAGCCAAAGCCACTGATTAACCATTAACATCCGGTTTTGCAAGGCTGACGTCGCCGTGACCACGAATGGCTGGATCAAAACATTCTTTTTGCCAGCGACATCCATTGTTAAGCGCAGTTCATATTTGCCGGCGACCAACGGCTCAGTCAAATTAATCTTAAAGGTTGCATGGGAAACTGGCGCAATTTCGCGGGCTTCACTCTTTTGCGTTTTAATCACCTCACCCGTATCAACATTCACGATACTTTGGGTCACATTGCCACGCACTGAATACGTTTGGGCTGTGTTCGTCAAAACCCCCGTTACATTTGAAACTTGGTTAATGACCGAATATTTAGCGTCTGACAACGACACTGCCGTCCCAGCCGGTTGGGTTCCTTCACGTAAAATAACTGTCCCAACGTATGAGAATTTATTCTTAATCCCCATTTGTGATGACTCAGTTGCCGTTAGTTGCTTGGTAATCCGCACGCCACCCATCACTTGGCCATTAAAGGCGGCCGCTGGAGTCTGCACGGTGACATCAATTTCTTTCATCGCATTGGCGGGCACGGTGACAACACTAGCTGATACCGATGCCATATCCGTAAAGTATGGGCCCGTAATTTGCTTGGCACTGGCCTTAGCGGATACATAATCAATCACCAAATTAGGATTCGTGATCGCATTTTGGGCCGCCACATCAAAGGTCGCGGCTTGATTGGCATTGTTAAACAGCTTGAATTTAACCACCGTTTTCGTGTTTGGAGTGGCGGTCAGGTCAAAATAACCCAGATTGTCCTTGGTTTGTAATTCATTACTGATAATCGCAACGGAAAAGTTTGGCGAACCGTCAGCCAAGACATGGTTAGTGGTCTGTGTGAACCCAAATAATGCCAAGCCGGCCACGACGCCCAACCCAATTTGCTTAATCCAATGTGTCATAATACTTCTCCAATAATTATTTTGATGCTTTAAGAGAAAAACTCCCCAATGAAAAACACTAGGGAGTCGTTCAAAGTTTTAGTTTAAACATTAAGGTGCTGTAATGCCAGCGTTAATCGAGTAAGTAATGGTTGATGAATAATTACCTGATGTTTGCAAGGTTGGAATCGTTAATGATGAGGTGGTTGCCCCAGAAGTACTAGTTCCAGGTGCATCCGTTCCTGTCCAGATGGTATCACCATTAAGGATATCGGCTGCAGTGATATTTGAAAATGCACTCGCAGCGATACAAGTTCCACCATTCACGCCCATCGTAAAGGCCGTTGGGGTAAATGTTAATGATGCATCACTGGTACTAAAGATTGATGAATGGGCCGAAACCGTCCAAGAACTATCAGATGTTCCTCGAGCATCAGTGACATTCAATGCACCCACGCCAGCAATCGTGACTGGTGTTGATGCCGTAACAGGTGTATCAGCAAATGAGAAGGTAGGCACCGCATTCAATGTTAACGCCGTTTGATCTTGCGTCAGTGAAATGGTTGCCGTGCCATCAACTTGATCACCAGAAGCTGCAAACACCAAAGTAGCAGGCGCAAACAACGCAACAGTGAACAAAGCAGCAATACTTGTCTTAAGAATACGATGTGTCATAATTAATTCCCTCTTTCAAAGTGAACGTTTAGTTGTATTTTTAATTTGTCTTTTCAATAACTTAATTTTAGGATAATTATTTGAAGTAATTATGCTTAATTTGCGTTTTGTGTAACTTGCTTGACAAAAAAGACATCATTCCGTAATTTAGTACCGGAATGACGCCGTTTGTTGGTTAAATTTATTTTTTATTTGGTTAAATCAGGCTACTTTTTCATCCATAATGAGCGGCCAGCCAACATCAAAATAAAGAAAATGATGGTTGCAATGACCGAAATCGTCGTCTCAGGACTTAAAATAAGCACAATTAGGACAAATATATAAAATCCGATCGTCAGAAAACTCGTCGCTGGGAACCACGGCATCTTGAAGAAGACTTTATTGAGGTCAGTGACTGTTGAACGATACTTAATATGGGCAAACATGATCAACAACCAAACAAAGATGAAGCTGGTGTTAGCAACCCCCGAAATCAGTTCAAACACACTTGATGGGAAGAAATAATTCATCAAGACCACCAACAATAAGATCGCCGCTGACGCCAACATACCTGTCGTGGGCACCAAATTCTTTGA
Source organism: Lactobacillaceae bacterium (assembly GCA_031289015.1). GTDB lineage: Bacteria > Bacillota > Bacilli > Lactobacillales > Lactobacillaceae > Weissella. The sequence goes on along the minus strand of JAITQG010000014.1, from coordinate 21,984 downwards.
CACATAAGCTAATTGCTTGGGGGCTTGTGAATTCTTCGCCAAAATATACAAGGTCCGTGAAGTTGAGAAAATGGCTGAATTCGCGGCTGACAAAGCTGCCGTTAACACCACGAAATTAATAATCGAGGCCGCAAATGAAATACCCAAGCCAGCAAAGACTTGCACAAATGGTGATTGTTCAGTATTAATTTGATTCCATGGGAAGATGGCCATGATAACTGCAATGGCCCCGACGTAGAAAATGGCAATTCGAACCGGCACCAACTTGATGGCTTTAGGTAAATCGCGCTTAGGGTCTTCGGTTTCCCCCGCGGTCAAACCAACCATCTCAATTCCCGTAAAGGCAAAGATGACCATTGGGAACGCTAAGACAAAGCCTTTCCACCCAGTGGCAAAGAACCCGCCATGATTGACTAGGTTGCTAACTGACGCCGTATGCCCACCGGTGTGGAAATGTGTAAGAATCATGCCGATCCCAATCACAATCAAGGCAATAATCGCTGCCACCTTGATAGAAGCAAAACCAGATTCTAATTCGCCAAACCAACGCACATTAAATAGGTTCAACCCAACCAAAATAATCACAACAATCAATGGCGTAATCCATTGTGGCAAGAATGGGAACCAAAAGCGTAGGTAGATACCAGTCGCCGTCAAATCGGCCATCGCCAAACTCAACCAAGCCAACCAATACGCCCAGCCAATCGCAAATTCCCACCGGTCACCCAGATAAATCCGCACAAAATCAATAAACGAACGAACTTTGATATTTGAGAGGAGCAGTTCACCGACCGCACGCATCATGAGATAACCGAACAACCCAGCCAAGATATAGGCCAAAATCAATGAAGGGCCGGCTTTGTGAATGGCCGAACCAGATCCTAAGAACAGACCCGTACCAATTACGCCACCAATGGCAATCATCTGCACATGGCGGGCTTTCAAATCACGTGATAATTCACGTTTTGGAGTGTTGTTTTCCATAGTATTATCCTCATCGCATGGGTCAATTAAATACAAAAAGTCCCCATGCCAAATTAAATTTGACATAGGGACGTTAATCAACGCGGTTCCACCCTATTTCTTAGCGACCCACCATTGAGCCGCCAAACAACTTAATTAAGGTAAATTTACACCCCTCCACCAGTTCCATTAGGCTAATTAGTCGCTTGTTCCCACCATTCCAAGCTCTCTGAAGACAATTATGCTTAACCTAAACTCCGGGTTCATCGGGTTATAAACTTAAGTTGAAATTAGTTTACCCATTTTTTGCGAGCACGTCAATAGAAAAACACAAACATTTTTTACTTTCCTGAGACTAAAGCTTCGAATTTCTTAACATTCTTACTTTCACCAATAATCGTCAAAACGTCCCCGATGTTAATGATATACGATGATTCGGGGGCTGCAACGAATTCATGGTGTGATTTAACCGCAATCACGTTTAGACCATAATCCGAACGAATGTTTAACTCAGAAATTGATTTGTTAACGAATTTGAAATCCGTAATTTTCACTTCAGCCAATGAATACTCATCAGACAAAGTGATGTAATTCAAAATATTAGGGGTTACTAACTTCTCGGCGAGTTGAATGGCCATTTCGTGTTCTGGGCGAATAACTTGGTCGGCACCGATTTTTTGCAAAATTCGCGCGTGCAAATTATTTTCCGCCTTGGCCACAACATGCCGACAACCCATGTCTTTTAATAGCACAGTCGTCAAAATTGAGGCTTGTTGATTATGCCCAATGGCCACAATGACGTGATCAAAGCTGGGTAAATCCAAATCGCGCAGGGCATCTTCGTCTTGGGCATCGGCAATCACCGCATGCGTGGCGATATCCATATAATCTTGGACAACTTCTTGGCTACTATCAATGGCTAGCACTTCTTGGCCAGATGCCATCAATGATTCCAACAATGAACTACCAAACCGCCCCAAGCCAATGATGGCATATGTTTTTGTCATGCCTACTCTCCTTATGAAATAAAAACCGCCAATAAATCGGCGGCTAAGATTAATTATTTATTGTCGGTTGCAAAATAATGCTTCCATTGGGTATTGATATTGTCTTTGGTTTCAGCCTTAACCCAGAAACCAGCCTTCACAACCCCAAGGACCTTCTTTGCCGACACAAAGCCCCAATAGCGTGAATCATTTGAAACTGAGCGATGATCACCCAATACAAAATACTTACCAGCTGGCACTTTGATGGCCTTAGCATTCTTTTGCCAACCCATGTGCGTACCAAGTTCAGCTAAACTATCGAAGTTACCAACGTTATTAACGGTATTGGTATCTTTTTGTTGGCTAGCTGGGATATATGATTGGTCAACAACCTTGTCATTAACCTTAATCACACCATCTTTAGCACTAACAGTATCACCAGGAATGGCAATGACACGCTTCACATAGTCTTTGCTCTCAGTCACAGATGGATCTTCGCCCTTGGCATCAAAGACAATGACGCTACCACGATGAACTGTTTCGGGACGGAACACAAATACTTGTTCATTATTAACTAAATTTGGTTGCATTGATGTGCCGTCAACCTTAACCAGCGTAAACCAGTATGACTTAATCAACAACGCGATCAACAATCCAACTAAAATGGGGATAACCCATGACATTATTTCTTTAAAGGCCTTCATTATTCGGCTCCTACTCAACATTTATTATTTATCCATTGTAACACATGGTAATAGCTGTGTAATTAAACAAAATAAAAGACCGAAGCGTTTCTTAAGAACTACTTCGATCAAATGTTTACTATTAACGCTTCTTTGAACGCTTGGCTTTTTGAATTGCTCGTTCACGTGCTTTTTGAGCAGCTTTTTTAGCTTGGCGTTCGCGCCGAATCTTGAATGGATTTTGAATCGTCCAAGTTTGCGCAACTTGGAAAGCATTTGAAACCACCCAGTACAATGACAAGGCTGACGGTACACTAATGGCAAAGAAGAAAATCATCACTGGCATCGCATACGTCATCGTGGTTGACATGGTGTTCTTTTCAGGTTGTCCCAACATTACCAAGTAAGATGAAGCAAACGTGAATAAGGCCGCCAAAATTGGCAAGATAAAGAACTGATCATGTTGCCCCAATTGGACCCAAAAGAATGAGCCACTCTGCAACACCTTAGTATTGATGATTGATTGATACAAAGCGATCAAGACGGGCATTTGAATCAACAAGGGCAAGAATGAAGCAAAGGGATTAACCCCAGCTTCTTTATATAGCGCACTTGTTTCAGCTTGCATCGCTTGGACTTGGGTCGTATCCCGGCGATTGGGATACTTTTCTTGAAGCCGCTTGATGGCCGGTTGAATTTCTTGCATTTTCTTCATTGATTCAGTTTGATAAACCATCAAAGGCAAGATCAACAACCGAATCAAGAAGGTAAAGACGATAATTCCAAAGCCGTAATTGTTATTCAGCCACTCTGACACACCCAAAATTGAGCGTGCGAAGTTACCAATAATCACCCCATGCCATAAGCCGGTCCCTGAGGTTTTACCAGTAAACATAACGCCAGCAATCACCATGATGATCAACGCCAGAAGCGAAGTCGACACTGATTTGACATAGCGAACAGGCTTGGTAGTTTTTTCTGCGGTCTGCATGCTAGTTTTCTCCATTATAGTTAGTTTCCGTGTTTGGCTCATCAATAAAGAGGTGCGCCAAACTAAAGGCATGTTCCAAATTTTGTTGAATAATTGGTAATTCTTGATCGTGCGCACTTGGGCGGGCAATCACGAGAATATCAACATTTTGTTGTAAGCGTGGCATAAACTCCATAACACTTTGGCGAATTCGGCGTTTAATCCAAACTCGTTCATGCCCACGTAAAGCAACTTTCTTTGAAACTGAGATGCCCAAGCGTAAGTGATTCGGTTGCTCACGTTCCATTGTATAGACAATAAACATTTTATTTGCCACAGATTGATGATGATCAAAGACAATTTGAAAATCTTTTTCTGTTTTTACACGATAACTCTTACGCATTGTTCTCTCCAAATATTAATTACAAAACAAAACGCGTGGTTTGACCAATTGGCCAAACCACGCGAGTTTGTTTTATCAGTAATCCTAAACCGGCACTGGCCTAATTAGGCTGACAACACCTTGCGTCCCTTTTGGCGGCGACGTGCAAGTACCTGACGTCCGTTGCTAGTGCTCATGCGCTTGCGGAATCCGTGGACACGCTCGCGATGACGCTTCTTAGGTTGGTATGTACGCTTCATAAGATGACACCTCCCATTCATGTTAGATTTAGCTTGCGGTCGGCAAGCCAAACCACAAAATACTTAATCAATATTAGCAGATAAAAGTAAGCAAAGCAAGTAAATTTGGCGGATTCGTTGTTTATATAGCAATGTTTCCCTAAATCTGAGTCCTTCACAAAATAAACATTTATCCACAAAATAACAATCCGTTACGTGAGTTGTTTGCTTTGTTTTGGTAAGTTAAATCTAGTTATACCCCCCTTTCCACAAGTTATCCACATTATCCACAGGGTGGTAAAACTTTTTAAAATGTGCCTGTGGATTTGTGGATAACCTGTGTATAACTGTACTTTTAACCACAACTTATCCACAATTAACCGTGCATAACCAAAGGCTTCAATAACTTTTCCACCTTTTCCACAAAAGGCCCAATTTTTCTATTAACATGCCTGTGATTTCGTGGAAAACTCTTTCCACAAGGTGTGAATATCCCAGAACGTTAGGTACAGTAACGACAGAATCTCGCTTCCCTGTGGAAAACTCCGCAAAAGACTGCTAGAATAGTTCTATGCTTAAGTGCCAGGAATTAAATGGGCTTAGATAATCAATTATGTAAGAATTAAATAAAATTTATTGTTAAGGAGACCCTGCTATGGATCATTTCCAGCTTTGGGACGCCATCAAACTAGAATTACACAATAGTATCGCGGAAGGCTTTACCTTTGATACGTATGTCAATTCTCTAACGCCGGTTACATTAATCAGTAATGATAACGGCACTGGTACCCTCTACCTCACTACCACGCACAAACAAGTTGAAGAAGCTTGGAAGCAGCCAAATGGCGATTACTTCCAAGCGTTCGCCCAAGCCGCGATGGTTGCAACCCAAAAGATCAGTGGCACACCCACGTTCATTCAACCAACGATTACCTTGCTAGCTGATAGTATGACGTCAGTTGCTCCATTTGCTGATTCAACAGCTTCGCAACCAATCTTTACACCAACGTCAAACAACACCATGGACTTCTTGACGGATTCGATTTTAAATCCTAACTATCGCTTTGACACATATGTGGTGTCACAAGCTAATGGTGAAGCTTACAACGTCGCCCGTTCAATCGCTGAAAATCCGATTGGTAGCCAATACAATCCTATGTTTATCTATGGTGAGAGCGGCTTGGGTAAAACCCACTTGATGCAAGCGATTGGTAATGAAATTATTGCACGCAATCCAGATGCTAAAGTTAAATTCATCACGACTGAAGAATTCACTAACGACTGGTTTGAAGCCCTGCGCCGCACCCCAGAAGTCGTCGAAGCCTTCAAAGCTGAGTATCGAAACGTTGATTTGTTATTAATCGATGATATTCAATTCTTAGCTTCTAATAAAGAAAAAACAAATCTCAACATCCAAGAAGAATTCTTTAATACCTTTAACGTCATTACGCGCAACAATCATCAAGTCGTCATGACGTCAGATAAGGCCCCAAAAGACATTCCAGGGATTGAAGATCGGCTTGTATCCCGCTTCTCAATGGGTTATAAAGCCAACGTAACCCTGCCTGACATTGCCACGCGAATTGGCATTTTGCGCAATGAAGCTGAAAATGAAAATATCCATATTGATAATGACGTGATTGAAGAAATTGCTGCGGCAGTTGATACCAACATTCGTGATTTGAAAGGGATTTTCAACAAATTAGTGGCCAAGGTTAAATTCACGAATGAACCAGTGGATGTTAAAGTCGCCCAAGAATTACTTGAAGCTGAAAACTTTGAACGCCATCGAGTCATTACTATTCCAATCATCCAAGATGCGGTCGCCGAATACTTTAATGTCAACGTTGATGATATCTTGGGGAAGAAACGGACGCAAGAAATTGTCATCCCACGTCAAATCGCTATGTATTTGGCGCGTGAGATCACCCAAGAGTCGCTACCAGCCATTGGTCGGGCCTTTGGTGGTAAAGACCATACAACAGTTATGCATTCAACGGAAAAAATTGATAAACTAATAGAAGAAGATCGCAATTTAGATTTGCAAATTCGTGAGTTAAGAGAAAAGTTGCACGAATAGCCCTGTGGAAAACACATATGTTATACAGGACTTTTCCACAAATTACCCACATAGCTCAATCATTGCTATGATAGTCTTAGTGTAAGTTTTCCTATTTATCCACACCCCTTGTTATTATTATTACTTCTATTTATTAATAAATAAGTCATTAAGCCTTTGCCCCTTAGCAATTTAAATCATTCATTTTAGGAGTCCCAATATGCAATTCACAATTAATCGTGCAGCATTTATTAAAGCCTTAAACAATGTCAATCGCGCTATCTCATCACGGACATCAATGCCCATCTTGACGCACATCAAGGTTGTCATCGACGAAGCTGGGTTGACGTTGACTGGATCAGATACTGATATCTCAATTGAAACAACGATTGCAATTAGTGATGATACAGCCAACCTACAAATTGTCGAAACTGGCTCAATTGCCTTGCCAGCTTCATTCTTCACCAACATCGTTAAGCGCTTGCCTGGTGAAACTATGACTTTGGCGCAAACAAATGGTTTCCAAGTTAAGATCACGTCTGGTTCATCAGAATTTGATATTAATGGTCAAGATGCCAATAACTACCCACATTTGCCAGAAATCGAAATTCGCAACCAATTGATTTTGCCAGCGGCCACTTTGATTGAAGTCATCAATCAAACGGTTGGGGCGGTTTCAAAGCAATTGAGCCAACCAATCTTGACGGGTGTGCACTTTGTCTTAGCGAGTGGTAATTTGACTGCCGTGGCTACTGATCGCCATCGTTTGGCGCAACGGACTTTGAACTTTGGTGAAAGTGATGTAAATGCTGATATCGTGGTACCTGGTGCCGCGTTGATTCAATTGCAAGGGATGCTTGAAGAAGTGCAAACCGTTGAAATTCGGGTCGCAGAAAACCAAATCATCTTCCAATTAGGTGCTAATACGTTGTTCTACTCACGTTTGCTTGAAGGTAACTTCCCTGATGCATCACGTTTGATTCCAACTGAAAAGCGCACGACATTGACAATTAATGCGCGTGATTTGTTGCAAACGATTGATCGTGCAGCCTTGTTGTCACATGAAGGCCGTTCAAACGTGATTCAATTTACCGTTTCAGGTGAAAAGTCATTGATTTCATCAAACTCACCAGAAGTTGGCCGTGTTGAAGAAGAAATCTTTGCAGCTGAAACGGCCGGTGAAGAATTAACAATTTCATTCAATCCGGATTATATGCGTGATTCATTGAAGACATTTGGTGATTCACAAATCCAAATTGGCTTTAAGACGGCTTTGGATCCATTTACGATGGTGCCAACCAACAATGAGATGAATTTCATCCATTTGATCACACCAGTCCGAACTTACTAATTTTCAATAAAACGCCGAAAAACGCGGATATTACGAAATATCACGTTTTCCGGCGTTTTTGTTGATTTATAGCTAAAATCGCTTAGAAGCTAAAATAAACGGTAAAATCATTGTTAGAGGCGTCAAAAAACGGTATAATTAGTTTTGTTAGCATTTACATTTCACAGCGCTTAATTGACGCTAGAAAGGACCCTAATGTGGCTATAGAAGTGTCCATTGAAACACCGTATATCACCCTCGGTCAACTGTTGAAAGAGGAAAGCGTGATCGCAACTGGCGGTCAAGCGAAGTGGTATTTGCATGAAAATGAAGTATTAGTTAATCAAGAACCGGATGATCGCCGAGGTCGCAAGCTGTACCCGGGTGATATCGTGGCCATTCCTGGTGGTGAGCGCTTCATCATTAATGGTGGGGATACCGCGCAATAATGCAATTGCAATCATTGCAAATTGCCAATTTCCGCAATTACAAGGAGCTCGCCGTAGATTTCGTGCCTGGTGTCAACGTGTTTTTAGGCCCCAATGCACAAGGTAAGACGAATCTCTTGGAAGCAATTTATGTTTTAGCCTTAGCGCGCTCGCACCGAACTAGTTCTGACAAGGATTTGATTGGTTGGGGGAGTAAGGAAGCTTTAATCAAAGGAGTTGTGGCGCGCCAATACGGCAATGTCCCGCTGTCTTTAAAGTTTACAAGCAAGGGCAAAAAAGCGCGCATGAATCACTTGGATCAAGCGAAATTGGCCAATTATATTGGACAGTTAAATGTCATCTTGTTTGCCCCTGAAGATTTAGCATTAGTCAAAGGCGCCCCAAGTTTACGGCGCAATTTCATTGATCGTGAATTCAGCCAAATGAGCCCCAAGTATTTGTATATTGCCAACCAGTATCGCCAAGTTTTACGGCAACGAAATCAGTATTTGAAACAGCTGCAAATCAAACAGGCCAAAGATTTAATGTTTTTGGAGATTTTGACCGAGCAGTTAGTTGAATTTGGCAGTGAATTAATTTTTCGTCGCTTAAATTTATTAGCTAAACTCGATTTAGCCGCCGCGCCAATTCACGCCGAGATTACCCAACAGCAAGAAAAATTGCATATTAGTTATGAAACGCAATTAAATCAAGCTGAGTTGGCCTCTGAAGAGACGATTAAACAGGCTTTGTTGCAACGCTTCAAACAATTACAACAACGCGAAATTATGCAAGGCACAACGTTGCTGGGTCCACATCGAGATGACTTACAATTTTTTGTAAACGAACATGATGTCGCGGTGTTTGGATCCCAAGGGCAACAACGCACGACCGCGCTGGCTGTCAAACTTGCGGAAATCGATTTGATGAAGCAAGAAACCGGCGAATATCCAATTTTGTTACTCGATGATGTGTTATCAGAACTCGATACGAATCGCCAAACGCATTTGCTAACCGCAATGCAAGATAAAGTCCAAACATTTATCACTACGCCATCATTAAGTGATGTGGCTAAACAATTAATCAAAGAACCTAAAATTTTTAACGTATTGAACGGCACTTTGCTACAAGCCGATTCAAGAGAGGAGTAACCATGTCTGACGAAGAAGTTTCACAAATGCACACCAATGCCGATGATTATGATGCCAGTCAAATCCAAGTCCTCGAGGGGCTCGAAGCCGTTCGTAAGCGACCAGGAATGTACATCGGAACCACAACTAGCCAAGGGTTACACCATTTGGTCTGGGAAATTGTCGATAACGGAATTGACGAAGCCTTAGCTGGTTTCGCCGATCACATTACCGTGACGATTGAAAAAGATAATTCAATCACGGTTACTGACAATGGTCGTGGCATTCCTGTCGACGTCCAAGAAAAGACTGGAAAATCAGCCTTGGAAACCGTCTTTACAGTTTTGCACGCCGGTGGAAAGTTTGGCGGCGGCGGTTACAAGGTTTCTGGTGGGCTGCACGGGGTTGGAGCCTCAGTTGTTAATGCGCTCTCAACGCTTTTGGAAGCCACGGTTGTCCGTGATGGGCAAGCCTATTACATGGATTTCCAACGTGGGCATGTGTTGCACTCCATCACGAATAAGTCTGCAGAAGGCCAACCAATTGAGCGTGGAACCATTGTGCACTTCTTGCCAGATCCAGATATCTTCCAAGAAACTACTGAATTTGATGCCAAGATCTTAACGGCGCGAATTCGTGAATTGGCCTTTTTGAACAAAGGGTTGCGGATTTCTATTACGGATAACCGTGAAGAAAAGCCAGTTACCCATTCATTCCACTATGAAGGTGGAATCAAGTCATATATTGAATATTTGAATAAAAACAAGACCGTGTTGTTTGAGGATCCAGTGTATGTTGAAGGGATGGATAACGGGATTTCCGTTGAAGTTTCTTTGCAATATACTGATGATTACCATACCAACATGATGTCATTTACCAACAATATCCACACCTATGAAGGTGGGACGCACGAAACTGGGTTCAAGGCGGCTTTAACTCGTGTAATCAATGATTATGCGCGTAAAAACAACCAATTGAAGGAAAATGATGATGCATTGTCTGGTGATGACGTGCGTGAAGGGATGACCGCGATTGTGTCGGTTAAGCACCCAGATCCACAATTCGAAGGGCAAACCAAGACTAAGTTGGGTAATTCTGACGCACGAACGGCCGTTGATCGCATCTTGTCTGAGACCTTCAACCGCTTTATGTTGGAAAATCCAACTGTGGCCAAGCAAATTGTTGAAAAAGGCATTTTAGCTGGAAAGGCGCGGTTAGCTGCCAAGCGTGCACGTGAAGCCACACGTAAGAAGTCAGGTTTGGAAATTTCAAACTTGCCTGGTAAGTTGGCCGATAACACATCAAAAGACCCAGCTATTTCAGAATTATTTATCGTCGAGGGAGATTCGGCCGGTGGTTCAGCCAAGCAAGGCCGTGAACGGTTGACGCAAGCGATTTTGCCAATTCGCGGTAAGATTTTGAACGTTGAAAAGGCGACAATGGAAAAGATTTTGGCGAATACCGAAATCCGTTCATTGTTTACCGCCATGGGAACTGGCTTTGGTGGTGAATTTGATGTCACTAAGGCTAATTATCATAAATTGATTTTGATGACTGATGCCGATGTCGACGGAGCCCACATTCGGACGCTCTTGTTGACCTTGATTTATCGCTACATGCGACCTTTGCTTGAAGCTGGCTATGTCTATATTGCACAGCCACCGCTTTATCAAGTGCGCCAAGGTAAATTTGTGAAGTACTTGGATACTGATCAAGAATTGGATGAACTGATGCCAACGTTGCCTTCGACGCCAAAGCCAATTATTCAACGGTATAAGGGGCTTGGTGAAATGGACGCGGAACAATTATGGGAAACCACGATGGATCCATCGGTTCGGCGGATGCTCCAAATTGACTTGGATGATGCAATTGAAGCCGATCAAGTCTTTAGCATGTTAATGGGTGACAATGTTGAACCACGTCGTGAGTTTATCGAACAAAACGCTCGTTACGCTGAATTAGACGTCTAAGGGAAGGAGGACATAATGGCAGAAGAAATTAATAACCGCATTAAACCCGCACCACTTGGTGACCAGATGCGTAATTCATTTTTGAATTATGCGATGTCTGTTATCGTGGCCCGGGCCCTACCTGATGTACGTGACGGTTTGAAGCCCGTGCATCGTCGGATTTTGTACGGGATGAATGAATTGGGTGTGACGCCAGATAAGCAACACAAGAAGTCCGCCCGTATCGTTGGTGACGTCATGGGAAAGTACCATCCGCACGGAGATTCAGCGATTTATGAATCTATGGTTCGAATGGCCCAAGACTTTAGTTACCGGTATATGCTCGTTGATGGCCACGGAAACTTCGGGTCAGTCGATGGCGATTCAGCCGCTGCCATGCGTTATACCGAAGCGCGGTTGTCAAAGATCGCGACTGAGATGTTGCGTGACATCAACAAAGACACGATCGATTTCGTCGACAATTATGATGGCACTGATCGTGAACCAGCTGTTTTGCCAGCGCGGTTCCCTAATTTGTTGGTCAATGGAGCGACTGGAATTGCCGTTGGAATGGCCACCAATATTCCAACCCACAATTTGGGCGAAGTTATTAATGGAATTCATTTGTTAATGAAGAATCCAGATATCACAACGGCTGAATTGATGGAAGCGATCCCAGGACCTGATTTCCCAACTGGGGCCATTATCATGGGTAAGGCGGGAATCCGTAAAGCCTATGAAACTGGTAAGGGTCGCGTTACTGTGCGGGCTAAAGTTGAGATTGAGACGGATAAGTCTGGCCGTGAGCGAATTATTGCGACTGAATTGCCATATATGGTCAATAAGGCGCGCTTAATCGCCCACATTGCTGATTTGGCCCGTGATAAGCGGATTGACGGCATTACTGGGGTCAACGATGAATCTGATCGTGAAGGCTACCGAGTTGCGATTGATATCAGGCGTGATGCCTCAGCGTCAGTCGTCTTGAACAATTTGTACAAGAATACAATGATGCAAACCAATTTCAGCTTTAACATGTTGGCCGTCCAAGATGGTGAACCAAAGTTGTTGGGCTTGAAAGACATCTTGGTTGCGTATTTAAAGCATCAAGAAATTGTTGTGCGCCGCCGAACTGAATTCGAATTGAAGAAGGCTGAAGCGCGGGCCCACATCCTTGAAGGGTTGCGGATTGCGCTTGACCATATCGATGCGATTATCAAAATCATTCGTTCATCAGCCACGGCCGAAGTGGCCAAACTGGCTTTGATGAAGGATTACTCATTGTCAGATAAGCAATCACAAGCCATTTTGGATATGCGTTTGGTCCGTTTGACAGGTTTGGAACGCGACAAGATTGAAGAAGAATATCAAGGTTTGATGACTTTGATTAATGATTTGAAGGATATTTTGGCAAAGACTGAACGAATTGATGAAATCATCTACACTGAATTGCAAGAAATTCAAGCCAAGTATGGGGATGCCCGGCGTAGTGAACTCCAAGTGGGGGATGTTACGAATCTTGAAGATGAAGATTTGATTGAAGAAGAAGAAATCATCGTGACGTTGACCAATGGTGGCTACATCAAGCGCGTCAACTCATCTGAATTCCGCGCCCAACATCGTGGTGGCCGTGGCGTGCAAGGCATGAGCTTAAACGATGATGATTATATCGACCAATTGATCGGGACGAATACGCATGATACTTTGCTGTTCTTTACTAGTCGTGGACGTGTGTTCCGGATGAAGGGATATGAAATTCCAGAATACGGCCGCACAGCCAAGGGAATTCCAGTTATTAATTTGATTGGTAAGCTCGATGATGGCGAGAAGATTCAAAAGGTCATTGCCGTACGCGACCAAGACGGTGAATCAAAGGACTTCTTGTTCTTTGTAACCCGTAACGGAATCGTGAAGCGGACGTTGGTGGCTGAATTTGCCAACATCCGCACGAACGGGCTAAAGGCGTTAACGCTGCGTGACGAAGATGAATTGATTGCCGTTATGGTCACAGTGGGCGGTGAAAATATCTTCATCGGAACCCATGGTGGTTACTCAGTTTCCTTTGCCGAAGACGTGGTGCGCTCAATGGGACGTTCCGCTGCTGGGGTGAAGGGGATTACGCTGCGAGCTGGCGATTATGTCGTCGGTGCCAGTGTCCGAAATGATGATGACGAAATCTTGGTAATCACTGAAAACGGCTTTGGAAAGCGGACGCCAGTTTCGGAGTACCCAATCAAGGGCCGTGGTGGTAAGGGAATCAAGACCGCCAATATCACTGAAAAGAATGGGCCGCTAGTTGGTATCGCCGTGGTGAATGGTGATGAAGACATTATGTTGACGACGGATAAGGGCGTGATGATTCGCTTCACCGTTGATTCAGTGTCACAAACTGGGCGTTCAACCCAAGGAGTCCGGTTGATGCGGATTGGGGATGACGCGCACGTGGCGACATTTGCCAAGGTTGATCGTGAAGAAGAAGTCGAAGCGATTGACGGCGAACTTGTTGAAGGGACCACCGAAGTCCCAGTTGCGCCGGATGCCGGCGAGCAACCTAGCGAAGTTAGCGAATTGCTTGAGCGTGCAGAAGACGAAACAGATGAATAATGAGAAAAATTCATGAAGAAACAGCTAATTTTTAGCTGTTTTTTTCTTTTGATGCTACTTTTCACGTAAATTACGAATAATAGGATGAAAAAACAGGCAAAAAATTTCTAATATAGTACCAGTAGTTTAGAAAACTGCGGAAAGTTCCTTAATATTGGTGCATTTTCTGGTTGGTTGGTGTTATATCTGAAATAATGGAGGGTTTTACAAAAATATAGTGCATAATAGGGTACATAGACAAACACATACACATACTAACATCGTCCTAAAAAGGAGACACATATATAATGACATGCAATCGAATTAGCGCAGACATGCTTCGTGACGCAGTAATCTATTTCATCCGCGAACGAAACGTTTCAGTTCCAACCATTTTGGAACACGTTGAAATCTCACGCTCACGTTTGTACGATTACTTACAAGGTAACGGTAAGGTTAGTGCAACAACGCTAACAAACATATTGATGATTATCGGGGTCACTGCAGACGAAGTGATGTTGCAAATCTTCTTATCACATCCTGAAACATGGGATAACACGGTAGTACATATTTCACGAACACTTAAAGATGGTGGCGAAGTTAACGCTCAATTCGTTAAAGACGTCTTGGTTGATTACAAGCACACCCGCAACGTTGATATCTTGACGACACGACGTTAATCACCGCCATCAAGTCAGTTGATGACGACAATCGCCGCCGTGAGTTGATGATTCCAGTTGTTAAGACCGTGCAAACAACTTTGATGCGTTTGACATTCTTCACGGCTTTGGACTTCCGCTTGTTCACTAACATCATGGATTATATGCCATATGAAGATGTTAAAACCGTGGCTCGCGAAATCCGTGACCACGCCGCTTTGATGCAACAATTGAGTGAAGCCGGATCAAGCGTTTGTGATCGCTTCTTCTCAACATACGAATTAAAGAACATGACCGACATTTTGTTCCACTTCTTGACGCGTGCATATCAAGAAGAAGACGAATTCGCTTTGCAAGAAGTTATGAGCTTCTTGAGCGCTTTCCAAGTGCCTCGTCAAGAATGGTACTTCAATTTTGTCGCAAAGTTAGCCTCAGTTTATGACCTAGTTCATAAAGGGGATGCAGTTGTCGCACGACATACATACGATCAATTAATGGACACTTTGGCATTTATGTTGCCAGCCGATGTTCAAGCCGACTATCTCGACATGACGCGTGGTTCATTTGAACTCTTCGTTGATGAAATGAAGCCGCGTTTGCACCAAATCGACAAGCGTTTGATCACAAACGGTCACCGTCGTTAATACTTATCAAAACCAACATAAAAACCCTTGAAGTTGAATTCAAATCAACGACAAGGGTTTTTATACTGGGTTGCATAGCTAATTGATTGTAAAAATCATTTCGATATGCTCAATACCAGCATCTAAAAATGTCTCACCAACCGGGGTAAAGCCTAACTTTTCATAAAAAGTCTGTGCGACCAATTGCGCACCTAATTCGAGCTGTGACACGCCGGCTTCGTGCGCATCTTCCATGATGGTTTGCATAATTTTTGAAGAATAGCCATGCCCACGATATTCAGGTAATGTAGCAACACGCTGAATGTGCCAAGCACCCGTTTCGGTTACTAACACGCGCGCGGTCGTGACGGCTGCTTGACCAGTGAAGCCAATATAATGGGTCGTACTAGCATCGAAATCATCAAGTTCTAGTTCGAGTGGCACATTTTGTTCATCCACAAAGACTTTGCGGCGAATGACTAATGCTAAGCCACTCAACGCACCCGCACCGTATTCTTTACTAATAATCAATTCTTCTTCCGGCATTAAATCGTCCCCCGCTTCAATAATTAAGGTTAATAGCTATATTTTACGATATAATAAGTAAGTTACCTTCTTTTGAGGGAGTACTTTAATGAATAATAAAAAATTAAGAGGTTTGTTGCATGAGACATTATGGTCGCATTAATTGGTTAAAGTCACGTAACGGGTTTGTTTTACTGCTCGTGATTTTAATCTGGCTAAAAACCATGGTAGCTGATATTGCTGATTTTAATTTATTCAGCGGCTCAAGCCCAATTCAAATGATCACCACAATTTTAAATCCGCTACCGTTGGCGTTGTTGCTGATTGGGGTGGCCTTTTATTTCCGCAAAACGCGCCTATTTTATCCAATTGCCATTGTGATGTACCTGATTAATCTTGGTTTGCTTTATTTGAACGTCATTTATTATCGTGAATTTACCGATTTTATGTCCGTGGCCGTAATGCTAGGCTACAACAAGGTTAACCAGGGGCTTGGGGCGTCTGGCTTTGCATTAACAAATATTCATGACGTGCTTTTTTGGCTTGATGTGCCAATTTTTATTGCTTTGTTCTTCTTTAAGAAGTTCAAGTTCGATAAAGTGGCCACGACTAAATTCATGGGCTTTGCGTTTACCACGCTGTCAGTTTTCCTCTTTATGATTACGTTGGCGTTAGGCGAGATGGATCGGCCCCAACTCATTACGCGCCAATTTGATTCAAAATATTTGGTTAAATATCTGGGCCTTGATGCATTCACAGCCTTTGATGGGCTCCGGATGCATGGTGTGAACGAGATGCGAAAGACAGCCAAAAAATCCGATATTGATAAAGTATTGGCCTATGTCAAAAAGCATAATTTAAGTGACAAAACTAAATATACGGGAATCGCCAAGGGTAAAAATGTCTTCGTGATTCATTTGGAGTCATTCCAACAATTTGCGCTTGATCTCAAGATTGATGGACAGCCAGTGACGCCGTTTTTGAATAGTATTTATCATTCAAATTCGACGATTGCTTTTGATAATTTCTTCCATCAAGTTGGGCAAGGTAAGACCTCAGATGCCGAAAACATGTTAGAGACGGGTACATTTGGCTTACCAACTGGGTCATTATTTGCCACGCAAGGTTCAGATCAGACGTTTGAGGCCATGCCAGCGATTTTGCGGCAAACGGAAGGCTATTCTTCAGCTGTGTTCCACGGCAATAATGCCAGTTTCTGGAATCGAAACAACGTGTACAAAAATATGGGCTATCAATATTTCTTTGATGCCAGTTATTTTGATACATCTGGTGAAAAGGCGATGGGGTATGGACTCAAGGACAAATTGTTGTTCTATGATTCAATTCCATATTTGGAACGCTTGCAACAACCGTTTTACGCTAAGT
Organism: Lactobacillaceae bacterium; assembly: GCA_031289015.1. Lineage (GTDB taxonomy): Bacteria > Bacillota > Bacilli > Lactobacillales > Lactobacillaceae > Weissella. The sequence goes on along the minus strand of JAITQG010000014.1, from coordinate 5,089 downwards.
ACATCACGGTAACCAATCACTTCCCGTATGCGCTTGATGACATTGACAAGGATCCAAATTTCCATACAACGGATACGGATTCTGACGTGGTCAATGGCTACTTTGAGACGAATCATTATTTGGATCAATCAATCCAAGAATTCTTTACGTATTTGAAGAAGTCAGGCTTATACGATAATTCAATCGTGGTCTTATATGGTGATCATTACGGCATATCAAACACAGAAAACAAAGCGTTGGCCCCAGTGTTAGGTATGGATGCTAGTGATTGGACGGATTGGGATAATGCCCAACTTCAACGCGTGCCATTCATGGTTAACATTCCTGGGTGGACAGGTGGCGGCATCGATCACACGTATGGTGGAGAAATCGATGTGATGCCGACTTTGTTGCGCTTATTAGGGGTTGATGACCCAGAGCAATATATTAATCTAGGCCAGGATTTGTTAAATGATAAGCGGACCCAATTGGTGGCGTTTAGAAATAAAGACTGGGTTAGCCCGGATTATAGTTTAATTGGCGGGTTGTTGTATGATAAGGAAGGTCATCCATTAGATGAGGCTGACTTGACGACGGCGCAAAAGAAGTTGGTTACTCAGGATACCAAGGCTGTGACGGAGCAATTAGCTATTTCTGATTCAGTTAATCAAAAAGACTTATTGCGTTTCTATACGCCAAAGGGCTTTACCAATATAATCGCTAAGAATTATAACTATTCAGATGGGTTGGCTAGGTTGCAGACGCTTGAGACTAAGCTGGGTGTCCGCTCGACTGATCAATTCACTAAGAATAATGAAAAATCGACGCAGTCCATGTATGTGACGGACGCACCGGAAAAGGACTTACCTAAGACGGATAATTCGCGGATTCAGCAGACGAATCCGGACGGTGGGGATGTAACTGATGGTGGCAGCATGAGTACGCCGGTGCCTAATCCATAAAAATATTAATCAAAAGAGACTGTAGTTTGGTCTCTTTTTTTGTGGGGTTCTGGGTGGTTGGTGGGTTACTGCCGGTTGCCCCTCTTGGGGGCAACATTGTTGTGAACTTTGGTTTGGAAAGGGCTCCACATTGCTACTGTTGAAGGGGGCGACACGGTCCCACTAGTCTAAGGGATTCGGCCTTGCGTAAACGCAAAACCAACTCCCTAAGACCGCGTTGGTGCCGCTACCTCGCTCTTTCCCCTACAACAGCAGCAATGCTCCGCCCTTTCCAAACCAAAGTTCACAACAATAGGGCAGAGCTCATTTAGATGTTTCAAATTGGTGTATGTTTGATTGCTCCAGATTAGTTTTTTGGTGGACGAAGTTGGTGGTATTACGAAGTTTTAGCTCCTGATTAAAACAAATTCAAGTGAATCATTTAGTGAAGCAGTTCCCATGCTATAAAGCAGGCAAACTTGTTGTGCGTTGTGTTAGAAGTAGGTAATTGAAGCTTTAGTAACCGGAAGGAGCTAGAGCGACTGGAGGTTGGTGTTTGGGTTTGGTTTGGGGAAGGGCGGAGCATTGGGGCTGTTGTAGGGGGTTAAGCGAGGTAGCGAAACGATTAAGACCCATTTTTTGGCCCACGCTCTTGGGCCGAAAAATTCTGGTCGTATTGGTTCGTGTCGCCCCCTTCAACAGTCCCAATGCGGAGCCCTTCCCCAAACCAAACCCAAACACCTTGCCTTGAAAGGGCAAAGAAACCCCACCAAAACAGTTGACAAGAGTGTTAGATAAGCTAACAATATAGGTAGAATAAAACGGAGAAAAGCGATGAATTATATAAATCGAGAAGACCTATTAAACGGTGCCTTCAATACAGATAAATTCCAATTCAGAATCGGCGAGTTATCAACCATGGCCGGCGTTTCAACGCGTCAATTACGTTACTGGGAAAGCAAAGAAATTATCCACGCCGTAACCCGGGACGGCGAACAAGACGCCCGAGTCTATAAGTTCCATACAGTCGCACGCGTAATGACCATCAAGGGTTATCTAGATGAAGGTTACACGCTAAAAGCCGCCGTTAAAAAGGCCGAGGCAATGGTCGACGTTTGGAAAATCCTGCACACCGTCATGAAAAACGTCATGCAAGGCGTCGCTGAAATTGATGGCAAACAAGCCGTTGATATGGGCTTCTTTGATGACGCCAAAACCCAACGCCTATATGCATATATGGATGAAGAAACTAATGGGATTAAATTTTTAGTGAGGGATGCCAATGAGTAAGTTAGGCAAATTTTACCAATTACCGATGGCTCAACGCGTAGAAAAATTAGCTGAAACGACTGATTTAACAGCAGATCAGGCGGCTTTTATGACTGCGCGCCAAACTTTAATTGGTGACAATCAAGTTGAAAACTATCTATATAACTTCGGCGTGCCAACTGGGCTGTTAATTGAACTACCGGTGAATGGACGATTAGTTAATGTGCCGATGACGACCGAAGAACCCAGCGTGATTGCCGCAGCGAACAATGGTGCCCGGATGATGCGAGCTGGGACTGGGGTACAGACTCATAGTGAACAACGGTTAGTACGGGGCCAAGTCGTGTTAACGCAGGTCAACCTAGCTGAGTTACAAAGTGAAATTCAAAATAACGAGGCAACGCTGCTTGAAATTGCCAATGCCGCACATCCTTCAATGGCAAACCGAGGTGGTGGTGCCAAGGCGATTAGCTTAGAAGAACTTGATGCAGATACGGCCATCGTGAATATTTTGGTTGATCCTAAGGCAGCCATGGGGGCTAATGTGGTGAATACCATGGCCGAGGCAGTTGCGAAACATTTTAGAAAAAAAGGTTATCATGTTTTGATGGCAATTTTGTCAAACCTTGCCAGTGAAGCGTTGATTTCAGCTGAAGTTCACATACCTGTGGATGCTTTAGCCACTAAAAATGGCCTGACCGGGGCAGATGCAGCTCAAAAAATCGTCGAAGCCAGCCGCATCGAGAAGTTATCACCATATCGTGCAGTCACCGCCAACAAGGGCTTGTTAAATGGGATTGAAGCTGTGGTGTTGGCTAGTGGCAATGATACTCGGGCGGTTAACGCTGCCTTACATGCCTATGCCGCGCGCACTGGCCAATATCAAGGGTTGGTCGCATGGTCTGTTGAAGGGGCTGAATTAATTGGGCAAACGACATTACCACTATTAATTGGCGTGGTTGGCGGTTCAATTGGCATTGTTGAAGCGGTTAAAGTCAATCATGCCATCATGGGTAATCCAGATGTGGAAACATTGACCGCAATTATCGCCGCGGTAGGTTTAGCGCAGAATTTAGCTGCCTTACGTGCCTTGGTTTCTAGTGGCATCCAAGCTGGTCATATGGCGCTCCAAGCCAAATCACTAGCCCTACAAGTCGGTGCGACGGCAGCTGAAATTGAACCACTAACTAGCGCATTGCAAAAATTACCGACATTCGATCAAGCCGTGGCCACTAGCCTGTTAGCAGAATTACGGGCGCAATAGAAAAGAGTAGAACATGAAATTTGCAGACAATACATTATCGTTATTAAACCAACTTAATCAAACTTACCCTGGCTCAGTCATTTTACGCGGTGACGGGGAAGCTACCGGCATTCTCACGCACGACCAAGTTTCCACCGATACTCTGGGCACACGCTTGATGATTGAAGTCACAGATGGTACAGCACCCGATTTCACAGCCACGTATGAAATGTTGCGCATGATGCTGACGTTAAATGGCTTCCCACAAGTTTATTTCCAATTAGAAACTGACGATGCCGCAATCACCGAACAATTAATGGTCATGGCCACGTATCTTTACCGACCAGCGCTCAACGCCATCGTGTATCGCGAACAAGCTAAGCACGGGTTGTTGACAGACACAGTTGCCAAAGCATTTGCTAAGGGTGTGATGACCACATTGACCAAAGAATCAGCCACCACGCAAGGTGAAGCGGCCCTGCGTTTGTTGACCCTGTTGGACGCCAAAGTTTTGATGGCAGCCGTGCCAAGCGATACGACAGCCTATACAGCAGCCTTTGCCGACGCCTTCCCTAAAGCCTGGGCTGCCACCGACATCTTGTTTAACGAAATGCAACCCTCAGAAATCGTTGACACATTCACTATGCATCAAGCGATTGTGACCCTCTTCAAGAGTTTTGACGCAATCATGGTGACCTGGGACTTGCCCGAATTGCACAATCAAGATTTCACCACGGTCACACCAGTCTTATCTGAACGTCAATTGCGGCTCCCAGTCGCCCAAGTTTTTGATATCAAACATGTCGATTTAAAAGATCACACAACAGGTGAATTGGCCTACATCGGCGTCCAAAAAGCGTCCGGTCAAAATAGTTTTGTGTTATCAACACCCCAAGAAGCCACAGCCGATTGGTTCAAAGCCTTATATGCGTTACCAGTCCAAGATTTATTTGATCAAATGAAACAACCATATTCTATTAGAAATTAATCTCATAATTAAATACGCTTGTAAACGCCTATATGACGGGGTTTACAAGCGTATTTTAAATTTAAACTCCACTTTCAAAGAGTAAGTTGCCAAAAAGTGTTGACATGTATTCTATAAATTGCTAAGATATAAAAGTTGTGAAAAGGCAACGTAGAACATTGAAAACTGAATAACGTTTCGATGAACAAATGGATAGGAGTATTAAGTTTTCGGACTTAATACAAAAAACATTTGCGAAGTCAATTCGCTAGTAAATTCGTTTAACATATGGTTAAACACAACAAAAATTTGAGTTATACTCAGACTTTTTAATTTTAAATTGAGAGTTTGATCCTGGCTCAGGATGAACGCTGGCGGCGTGCCTAATACATGCAAGTCGAACGCCTTGTCGTAATTATGAATAGAAGTGCTTGCACGGATATGATTAATTGCATTGCAAGGAGTGGCGAACGGGTGAGTAACACGTGGGGAACCTACCTCTTAGCGGGGGATAACATTTGGAAACAAATGCTAATACCGCATAACAATAAAAACCGCATGGTTTTTACTTGAAAGATGGTCATGCTATCACTAAGAGATGGTCCCGCGGTGCATTAGTTAGTTGGTGAGGTAATGGCTCACCAAGACCGTGATGCATAGCCGAGTTGAGAGACTGACCGGCCACAATGG
>JAITQG010000034.1 GCA_031289015.1 Lactobacillaceae bacterium | reverse complement strand
TTCTACAGCGAGCCCAAAATTATGGGTCTTTTTTCTTTTAAACAAAAATTTGAAGGCTCATGCTCGCTTCGCTCACACTCGCCGTAACTGGGTTCCACTTAGATTGTAAATCCAGGACTAAAATATAGAGAAAAGCGTTGAAACACTTGACTAATCGTAGAAGCAGCACCAACGCGGTCTTAGGTCGCTGGTTCTGCTTTAGCAGGGCCTGGGACCTTAGACTAGTGGGACTGTGTCGCCCACTTCAACAGTAGCAATGCGGAGCCATTCCCAAGCCCAAACCAAACCCCTAGCCGTGCAACGGCTACGTAACCCACTACACACGGGTTAGGGATCCTTCCCGCTATTTTTAACAGCTGGGAGGTTGCTTTGCCTAGACGCCCGCCGCACCTCTGACCACGACGGCTCTAAGCACATAATAAGCAAGCACCATTTCATGGTACTCACTTCTTATGCCCTTAGCCCGCATGGTCAGTTTTTCTTTCAGAAAAACCGGTGCTCTGTGCTCTTAAATAAAAAAACAGCCTCTCTCCAAATGAGTGCAGGCTGTTCGTAATTAGTTTGGAACCACCATTCCGCCCTAATCTTTTCACCATCAACTAATTAGTCGATCCACCACGACGACTAATAGTCTCATCCAAACCGGGGTTCTTCACATCCCGATTCTGTTTCCTCCCATTCACACGTAGTCTAAAAAACTACCCATGAATCATTGCCGGACAGTAAGGCATCGCACCTTCTTTGATTTAAACCAAAGCAATCCTAGGCTCCTTACTTCCTTGATTAACTGCATCCCCGGCAACACCAATATTATAGCACTTACCACCCAAAACGGGTATTAACCGGGACCCCCAACGCATGGGCGATCTCGACTTTTAAATTCCCTTTGACATACCGATCATTAATGACATTGGGCAATACTTCCGCCGTTAACCCAGTTAACGCCAAACCTTGTGCATCCCACGTATTGTCATTTAAATTGTACAGCCCAGAACTCGCAGCCGTTTTTAGCAAGGTTGCATTAATCCCAAACCACTCATGGAACAAAAAATCTTTAAAACTGACAAAATGCGCCATTTTTGCATAATCAGCTGGACGCTCGTTTTTTAACCAAAGCAACGTGACCAAGGGCGTACCTGCTGTAATCATCGTGCCACTCTTGGCTTCTAATTGCGTGGCTACACCATTGGCTCGTAATGCATCTGCATAGCGTTGTCGGTCGGCTTGCTCACCTTCCAGCAACCCAGTGATTGGTTGCCATGCTTGGTCCAAGGCTACCCAAGCATCGACGTTGGTCACCAAAGTAATCATGCCAATTTTATGCTCGGCAGGCAAGTCAGCCACCACCTCAGTTAAGGCTGCTTTGATATTCTCTAACGCAGCTGCTACCGTCACAGTCGCCCCAAGCAGACTTTCATTGTGGTTTTGGCGGGCGGTGAATTCTTTTTCTACCCCGTTTTCGTCTGTGACCCGCGCTTGAATGCGCAACATCGAGACGTCTAGTCGAATTGTATATTCCATGTTATAACCCGTTTCTATTCGACATTCCAAGCTTTTAATTGCTTTTGAACAGCCGTTTGCAATTGTGTGTTGGCAGCAGCAGTTACGTTTTTGATGATGTCTGCTTGTAATTGCTTTTGACCATCTTTATCGTTGACGTAATCTTTATTGGCTTTAATTTTATCGTTAATTTGTTGCGTAACCTGCGCTTTGACCTGCTTATTGATATCAGTTTTTGAGGCTTCTAACAACTTGTTTAAGGCCGTTAATTGCTTCTCTGTGATCACATGATATGAAGTCGGCAAGCGGAAAATGAATTCACTTTCCCCAGTTGTCTCATCAGGCAACCCAACTAACAACAGCTTTTGGAAAAATGATTCAGCTTGATACGACGTCATTTTTTGCTCCAAGATTGGCTTAGCACCCTTTACAACTCGCATAGTCGTGCCGTGCGTGTCGGTCTTGTAGCTTTTGTTCTTCATTGTGTAATGGTATTGTGCATCCCCGTCTTCACCCTTGCTGATCGTGATGAAATTTAAATCAGCGATGGTTGCCTTGGGTGCAATATCAATCTGCTTTGACGCCGTGACTTTATCCATCCCAAAATGATGCGATTTAGCGGCTTGAACGCCAAACCAGCTTCCCACGATTAAAATAATCCCGAACAACATCAAGACCCACCGGAGACTCTTGGTTCGATAATAGCGATAACCGACGAATAAAACGATTAAAAAGCCTAAGCCCATTAAAATATACACAGAATTTTCCTCCAATGTTTTGTCGTTTATTAGTATAGCATAATCTAGCGCCCCATTAGGCTTTTTGAGTGGTGAAATCCGGAATTAACTAGCGACTTTAATCTAACTAAAAATCTCGCAACTCCAACTGAGTTTGCGAGATTTTTTTAATTCTTTATTTAACTAACAATCCTAACCACTTCCAGACCGACACACCATCAAACGCTTTATTATTTTCAAAATAAATCCAAGCCGCGTGACCTGTATATTCATACGGCTTACCACTTGCAGTCTTATATTTGCCAGACGTATCAACCACCTTGGCTGGTGCAAAGACTTTCAAATTAACTGGGTTGGCTTTTTTAAGGCGCTTAATCGTTGGAATCTCATGCTTTTTTGGATTAACCGTCGTATCATTCTTGGCATAAATGAAAAATGTCGGTACACTCGCCAAGGCTTTGATGCCCGTCTCACTAATTAACTTATTCGGCATGGCCTCACAAATTGGCACCAGCGCCTTATAATCACTTGGATGATGTTCACCCATCAGCATTGTCATGTAACCACCATTTGACGCGCCGGCCAAAATGACTTTAGTTGCACCAATCTTGGCCTTATAGGCGTTGATGGCTTCATATAGTGAGGCTTCATAATACGAAGTCCCATCTGGATGCGTTAGCCCTTTGTTAAAGTTTGTGCCCTTGCCATCGTTATCCATCCAATACGTTGGACATTGTGGCACAAAGATTGATGCCCCGCCTAATTGCTTTTGGAACTTGGCACTGGCTAATGAATACTCTTTCGTCGCTAGGAGGGCCACCTTAGGATCGGTATTTTTTGTCCCACCATTCCCTAACCCATGCAACCACACGACTAACGTATCATTGTTTTTGGCTGGGTTATAAGCGGCGTATTGATATTTGACGCCATCCTTTGCCGTATACGAATCGGTCGTAAACATATCCGCTGCAGTCGTGACTTTCGCTGGATTTTTAGCGAGTTTTAACTTGGTAACCGTTTGATCGGCCCCGCTTAATTTGGCTTTTTTGGCCAATTGGATTGTGAAATAATACGGCTTATCCCACGTATTTAGCTTCGTTTCGTCCGTCATCAAAATTGGATCTGGCGCGGTTGGACTCACTGCTAATTTGAGGGCAAACAATTTTGAGGATCCCGTAACTTTTTTGCCAGCTGCATCACAGAGATAAGCACTCGTAATTTTACGTGCTTCCGTGGCAGTCACCACCGGCAGAGTTTTTTTATCATAATCAGTTTTGCGGAAGGTTTCTTTCACTTTAAAAGCGGTTTTATTAACCTTTTCCACTGGGGTGTCGAGGGAGAGAATCACTTTATCCGCATTTGCCCCCCAATCATACCCACCAATATGGACGGTATAAGTACCGGTTACGACCTGGTTGGTGGCTGCATGACTCTGCTCATTTGGGATCACTAACCCAATCGTCATCACCGCTAAGCCTACTATGTATTTGCTTGTATGTTTCATTGCCCATTCTCCATTAGTTTTGTGCTATAAAATAATCTAATCACCATCAACTTAGCATGCACCTAAGCAATTATCAAATTTAAACCACTGCTCATACCTGAATTTTTTCACACCAAAAAAGGCTAAGCAACTGGTGCTCAACCTTTTGATAATTTACTTTAAACTGACTTAATATAATTAATCCCATCCGCCGCTGGTGCCTTTGATTTAGCAAAGAACACCACGAGCACCACGATCGTCAAAACGTAAGGAGCAATTTGGAGATAGACGGATGGAACTTGTTGGATAACGGGTAATTGAGCCCCGACAATCGCCATTGATTGTGAGAAACCAAAGAATAACGCCGCCAACATGGCCCCAATTGGATTCCAGCGGCCAAAAATCATCGCCGCCATCGCCATAAATCCTTGGCCAACAATCGTTGTTGCTGAGAAATTACCAGCAATTGATTGGGCAAACAAAGCGCCACCAATTCCACCAAAGACCCCCGAGATTAACACGCCAGCATAGCGCAACCGATACACGTTCAAACCAAGCGTATCCGCTGCTTGAGGGTTTTCCCCAACTGAGCGCAACCGCAACCCAAAGCGCGTCTTAAAGATAACCCACCAAGCTACAAAGGCAATGATAATCGCCCACCAAGCAGGATAAGACGTCTTTTCAAACAAAATTGGCCCAACAAAGGGAATTTTGTCCAACACGGGAATATCTGCATAGCCAAAGTTTTGACTAATCATCGAGGTTTGACCTTGGCCGTAAATCAACTTAATTAAGTACACGCCCAGGGCTGGTGCCAACAAGTTCAACACCGTTCCAGACACGATATGATCAGCGCGCAAATTAACCGTTGAAATCGCGTGAATGAGTGAGAAAAGCAACCCCATCACCGCACCGGCAATCAAGCCCAACCAAGGTGTCGCGGCGCCAAAGGCATCCGCAAACGTCAAATTGAAAATCACCCCGGCAAATGCCCCCATGACCATGATTCCTTCGAGGCCCACATTGACGATACCAGACCGTTCAGAGAAAGTTCCACCCAGCGCCGTGAAAATCAAAGGTGCCGAATACACTAAAGTTGATGAAATAATTAATTGTAAAACGATTTCAAAACTCATGCTTAGGCCTCCTTCTCTGCTGTTTTAGTTAGCTTGGGGGATTTTGTTTTACCATCGCCGTCGATTTTAACTAACGACCAACGAATTAGGTAGTTAGCGCCCACGAAGAAGATGATGACCGCTGTGACAACCGAGACAATTTCGGTTGGTACGCCGGATGCGAGTGGCATACCAAGGCCGCCAACTGACAAAACTGAGAACAACAAAGCTGACAAAATAATCCCGATAAATGAACCTGACGCCAACAACGCCACGGCCATGCCATCAAACCCAACTTGGGGTGCCCCGGCTTGCACAAAGACATTGAGATATGTGCCAAGGCCTTCAGTCACACCAGCCAAACCAGCCAAACCACCAGAAATCGTCATCGCTAAAATCGCAGCCCGCCGATCTGACATCCCGGCATAACGCGCCGCATCTTTATTTAACCCAACCGCCCGAATTTCAAAGCCAAGCGTTGTCTTTTTCATCATAAACCAGATTAAGGCCAAGACGATCAAAGCCAAAATAAAGCCAATGTTGAGCCGTGAACCATTCGTCAAATGGGTCAACACCCCCCAGCGCAAACTATCTGCTTGGCTAAGGGTGGTGGTCATATCGGTCGTTGATAACATTTTTTTAGGCAAGCCATTAATGATGGCATTCCCACCATACAACGTCACGTAATTCAACATAATGGTAGTGATAACTTCACTGGCCCCAAAGCGGGCGCGCAACCAACCAGGGATGGCCCCAGTTACAGCGCCGCCAAGGATTCCAAGGATAATTGCCACTGGCATGACCCAAAGCATTGAAGCGTGTTGGTTAACCAAGACAAAGATTGTCGAAACTAACCAGCCGACCCAAACTTGACCCGGCAACCCGATATTAAAGAAGCCCGCTGATTGTGCAACGAGGAAACCGGCCGCTGTCAGCATTAACGGCGTCATGCCCCGGAGGACTTCACCAATGTTTAGCGATGACCCAAAGGCTGATTGGATCAAGCTGACATACCCCGTGATGGGATTGAAGCCAGAAATCAGCATAATGACGGCCCCGACTAAGAGCCCCAAAAAGACTGCTAGGCCCGAAATTAAGCCGGTACTATAGGAATTAATCTTATTCACTAGCCACTCCTCCTGCTGTTTGTTGCTGGGCTTGTTCCAGGGTCATCCCCGTCATTAACAAGCCAAGTTCTTGTTTATTAGTCGCTTTAGCATCAACCACGCCAGTAATTTCACCATTGGAAATTACGGCGATGCGATCTGCCACATTCAAAATTTCATCTAATTCAAAGCTGACCAACAACACGGCTTTACCAGCATCACGTTGGTTGATCAATTGTTGATGAATAAATTCGATGGCACCAACGTCAAGTCCCCGCGTTGGCTGAGCCGCAATGATTAATTGGGCATCCCGGTCCAACTCACGGGCAATAATCGCCTTTTGTTGATTACCACCAGATAACGATTCTGCTGAGACTAATTCGTTAACCGTCCGCACATCATAATCCTCAATCAATTTACGCGCATGTTCATTGATGGTTTCATATTGCAAAACACCACTTTGAGCCATTGGATTGCGATAGTATGTTTGCAAGGCAATGTTTTCGGCCAGCGTCATTTCTAGTTCTAAGCCAAAGCGTTGGCGGTCTTCAGGAATATGCCCGACCCCGGCTTCAGTAATCGCCCGGGGGAGCTTATTGGTAATGTCTTTGCCCAACAAACCAACTTGGCCAAATGAAATCGGCATTAACCCAGTCAAAGCTGAAATGAATTCAGATTGGCCGTTGCCGTCAATCCCGGCGATTCCCAAGACTTCACCGGCGCGGACTTCGAGGTTCAAATTTTTAACCCGTTCAACGCCACCAGCATCCTTAACTGTTAAATTCGAAACTGCTAAGACCACATCACCTGGTTTAGGGTCGATTTTTTCTGTCTTAAATGAGACCGAGCGCCCAACCATGATGTCCGCCAATTCTTGTGAACTGACCCCAGCGACTGGGAAAGAATCAATTGATTGCCCGCGCCGAATCACGGTGACTTGATCGGCCACAGCGCGAATTTCGTCTAATTTATGCGTAATCAAAATAACCGCTTTACCTTCATGCGCTAAATTAGCCAAGATATTCATCAATTCATCAATTTCTTGGGGCGTCAAAACGGCGGTTGGTTCATCAAAAATCAAAATATCAGCGCCACGATAGAGTGTTTTTAAGATTTCGACTCGTTGTTGCATCCCCACTGAAATATCACTCACTAACGCATTAGGATCAACAGCTAAACCATATTTTTCTGATAACTCTAAAATGTCTTTGGCAGCCTGCTTAGTGTTTAAAATCACACCTTTTTTGACCGGTTCATCACCTAAAATGATGTTTTCCGTCACGGTGAAAGCATCAATCAACATGAAATGCTGATGCACCATCCCGATGCCGAGTTGGGCAGCTTTGGCAGGGCTATCAACCACGACTTCTTGGCCATTAATCAAGATTGCCCCTGAGGTTGGCTGTAACAAACCAGATAATTGATTCATTAATGTCGACTTACCGGCCCCGTTTTCACCCAATAAGGCATGAATTTGACCTTTGGTAACTTTCAAATTGATGCCGTCGTTGGCTTTGAAATCGCCAAATTGTTTGACGATGTCGCGCATTTCCAGCATATTTGCTTGCTCAGTCATGGAGTTCTCCTTAATTTTTTACACAAAACTTCATTGTATGCGTTCGCTAAATCCTTATTGTTTATCTTACCTAGTTTTGCGCCATAATTCTATATAAAAGTAAGATTTATTTTTTTAACTATATACAAAGAAAAACCGCCACCTAAAACGGACGATTTTTCAACGAATGTTATTTAGTAAACCGCTTGCCAACATAGCTATCATCAACCACATTGAACTCACCACGATGCGTAGCGCGCTCGATCATACCAATTTCACCCAACCGGTTAGCGGCTGAATATGGCAAATTAAGCTCTGATTCAAAGTAGGTATCCAAAAATGCTAGTTCTTCAACAGTTAATCTAGCTGATGTCGCATTGGCCAAAGTTGCGATAATCTCTGAGGCAGCTGGGGCATCGGTCGCAATTTGAGCCCCACGCACGGTTCCTACAGTATCATCATATATTAACACGGCATGAATATCTTTATCACCCGTAATAGTACTGATTGTGGCCGGTGTTTTCAATTCAATCATGGTTGAATTCCAACCCTCGATTTTTTCGGCCGTCCGTGCATTCAACCCAGTCTTGTAATAGTAGCGATCAAAGACGGTAAAGCCCATCGTCCTAAGCAATGGTAAAATGTGCACATCCAACCCTGCCAAAGCGTAACCAGCCACACGGCCCATCTTCAAAGCAGCTGACATCAATGGGAAGTATTGATCGTGCTTGCCATTAATCACCCCGGCATCACCGACTACATAGATATCCGGATTTGAACTTTGCATTTGTTCATTAACCAAAATGGCACCCTTGGGATTCATGTCAACTTGACCGGCCAATAACATCGTGTTGGGTTGCAAACCAGAAGCAATCGCCATAAAATCAAAGACTTCTTCAGTGTTATCGTTGAAATGCACCGTAATCTTCTTGCCGGCTTCTTCAACAAATTCAACCTCTTGTTTCTTGCGCAAATTAACCCCATGTTTAGTCAACTGCTCTTCCAAATCAAGTTGAATCGGCTTATCAAAATAGCGTTGCATCAAGTTTTCAGAGCGCGTCACATAGGTAACCTTGCTACCATAATGAATCAATGCGGCTGCCAACTCAACCCCAACCGGGCCACCACCATAGACCAAGGCGTGCTTCTTACCAAAGCCCTTGACCAAGTGATTAATTTCTTCAGCGTCCTGTTCATCTTTAACAAAGACAACCCGATCCAAATTAGCCCCGACAAAGGCGGGCACCCGTGGTGATGAGCCCAATGCATATACTAATTTATCATAAGGCTCTTCAAAGGCGGAACCATCTGCTAGTACATGCCCATAGACTTTTTTATTTTCGGCATCCACACGTTCAACAATCACGCCTTGGCGGAATTCACTATTGGGTTGGCCTTCAAAATGTTCGAAATTAACTTCTTCAGCGTTTTTCAAAGCCCCATTCAAAGCCAATTTGATGCCAGCTGAAATAAACGGATGACTAGTAACGTTTTTTTCCAAAATCAAAACTTCCGCATCAGCATTAATGCTACGAAAGGCATTAACCGCTGAAAAGCCTGCGTGTGATCCACCGATTACTAATAATTTCATAATATCTTCCTTCTATGTTTTATCTAATTGCTTAGTTGCACTTGGCTACTGCGATTTGGGAAAATTGCTCCATATACGCGATGCCATTCTGAAGCAAAAGTTGATTGCCGCCGAATGCGCTTTAATTCGCGTTCGGTCTGTAAAGCGTTACAAATCTGATTCCAAGTTACGTCACAATCATTTGAAACCATCGCACAGGCTTCACGTACCAAATCACAATCAATCAAATTGGCTGGCATTGGAATGGTCTCGAGGAATTCAGCATTCAACAATGAACTAATTTCCATTTCCAGGCGCAAAATCGTCTTTTCAGTCGGCGCCATTTTTTTCTTGACCCAGGAAAACTTGGCATATCTGGTCGTCGTCATACAGGCAAATTTTATCAAAATACCTAACGTCACGACAAATAATACACCTTCAACCGCCAATACCCAAGCAATACTTTCTAAAGGCAGCCAGGGCAACAACATGATAGCAACGGCAGCAGTAATCGCCACCAAAATAGCTGATAAAATGATAACCAGCATGCCTTTCATCCGCGCAATCATTACTCGGCGTTGAGCTCGCAAGCGACGGCGCCTAGCAGTCAATCGAGTCAACGTATCAGTAACTTGGCGCAAGTTTTCGAGCAACGCTGCTTTATTATTGGCCTCGTTCATCTCACTTACCTACAGTTCTAATTGATTTACATATCTATGCCTTTAATATTACTACAATATTACAGATTTTCCACTTAAATATCTTTGAAAACCGTTTACAACAATTCCCAATGATTAATTGGACCGAATTTATGTCCCACCGCAATTTCATTTTGAATCGCGGCCAAAGTCAATTCCTTAGCCCGTTGAATGGCGGCCAACACAGTAGCACCTTTGGCTAATTCGGCAGTAATAATGGCCGACAGCGTATCTCCAGTGCCGTTAATATGTTCAGTATCCACATAGGTCCCGCTCAACCAAAGCCCAGTGCCATCTTCTAACAACACATAATCTTTAACTTCAACTTGGTCGCTCCCAACGGCATGTGCGCCTTTAATCAAGACATTTTTTGCCCCCAGTTGTTGAATCCGGCGGGCCGCAGCAATCTGGTTAGAAGCCGTCATGATTTTACAATCGGCCAAAATTTCCGCTTCATAAAAGTTTGGTGTAATGACATCAGCTATGGGAATTAATTCACGTTTCAAAAAATCGACTGCATCTAACTCCAAGAGCATTGCGCCGTGTTTAGTTGAAATAACCGGATCAACGACCAAATAGCCAAAATCGACTTTTTTTAAATTTTCGACCACGGTATGAATTACTGTTGCATCGGTTAACATGCCGGTTTTAGCGGCTTTAATATGAAAATCACTTGCTAAAGCGTCGAATTGGTTATTAATAAACCCGACTGGCACGTGGTGAGCTTGGTGGATGCCATATGAATTACCTGCTACGGCGGCGGTTAGGATTGCCATACCGTGGACGCCGGTAGCAAAAAAGCTGATGAGATCGGCTGGTACGCCAGCTGATCCGTCGCTATCTGTGCCGGCGATGGTAACTACTTGGGGGAATTCATTTGTCATGTGTACCTCTGGTTTACGACATTATAGTATGTCTACGTATTTTCTTTAATTATACAGGCATGGTGCTTGCTTGGGGCTTTCTTTACAGTTCTTTCATATAATGGTGGGTTTTAGTCCTTTGATTGTTGGTTGCTTAGCCGTTTCACGGCTAGGAATATCGGTTGGTGGTGAAAGGGGCTCCGCATTGCTACTGTTGAAGGGGGCGACAGAGTCCTGCTAGTCTAAGGGATTCGGCTCCGCGCACGCGCGAAACCAACTCCCTAAGACCGCGCTAGTGCTCCTACCTCGCTGATTCCCCTACAACAGCAGCAATGCTCCGCCCCTTTCACCACCAACCAATATTCCAACCTCCAGTCGCTTTAGCTCCTTCCGGTTACTAAAACTTCTGCTTACTACCTCTTAATCTTCTGACGCCAACACTAAATACTGGTTTTGACGCTACAACCAACTTAATGACATGTCTTTTGCTTAAATAAGCTGTTAGGCAATTTATTAGTAGAACGTTTTGAAACAATTTATCCCGCCCTCTTAAGACTAATAAAGTCTGTGTGCAATTTAGTATTGCAAGGAAATAAAACGATTTCCTTCACCACCCTCCAAATACACTACTTCAGCGATTCGATTATAGTTGATGTCTTATCACGCTATTTAGGATGCGTACTTCACATCTTTTATTTGTGGTAGAAGTAGTGAATTGAAGTTCTAGTAACCGGAAAGAGCTAGAGCGACTGGAGGTTGGGATTCTGGTTGGCGGGCGAAATGGCGGAGCTTTGCTGGCATAGTAGTGGAATTAGCGAGGTAGGAGCACTAGCGCGGTCTTAGGGAGTTGGTTTCGTGCTTGCACGGAGCCGAATTCCTTAGACTAGCAGGACTCTGTCGCCCACTTCTATGCTAGCAATGCGGAGCCATTTCGCCCGCCAACCAGAATCCCTTGCCCTGCAAAGGGCAACACACACCCAAGCACAAAAAAACCTCAAGAGGAATAATCCCCTTGAGGTTTAATCTAATTGTTCAAAACTAACCAGTCACCTGATTACTTAAGAGCAGTCCACTTCCAGTCAGTGAATTCTTCGATATCACGACCTTCGTTACGAGTAACGTCGAAGTGCTTAGCCAAGATTTCATCTGTCTTCTTGAAGAATTCAGCTGCCTTAGCTTCGTCCACAACACCGTTAGCCAACAATGCTTCAACGGCATCCTTAGCTTGGTGGAAACGATCCAAGTGTGAGTATACACGCATGTCATAAGTCGTAGTGATGTCACCATCTTCACGATATCCATGCACGTGCAATCCACGGTGTCCGCGCTCGTAGAAGAATGATTCGATCAAATCTTCATAACCGTGGAATCCGAAGACAACAGGTGTACCATCTTCACCGAAGTACTTCACGAAGTCAGCATCTGACAATTCGCGTTCTTGGTTCATGCCACCTTGCTTCTTTTGCAAACGTTGCAATTCAACAACGTTAACATAGCGCAATGCAACTTCTGGGAACGCTGCGTTAACCAAGTTCAATGCTGCCAAAGTTTCGATCGTTGGTTCAACACCAGCAGATGCGAAGACGATGTCAGCCTTACCTGATGGAGCAGTTGATGCCCAATCGATAACCTTCAAACCTTCGTTAGCCAATACGTCAGCTTCTTCAGTTGAGAACCATTGTTGACGAGGTTGCTTTGAGGCAACGATGTGGTTAACCTTGTGACGTTCTGAGAATGCACGGGCAAACACGGCCAACAATGAGTTAGCATCACCTGGCAAGTATTGACGGATAAAGTCAGACTTCTTTTCAGCCAAGTGAGTCAACATTCCAGGATCTTGGTGAGTGTAACCGTTGTGATCTTGTTGGAATACAGTTGATGTTGAAATCAAGTTCAATGATGGATAATCATTACGCCATGGTTGTTCTGAGGCGTGACGCAACCACTTGAAGTGTTGAGTGATCATTGAGTCAACTACACGCAAGAATGATTCGTATGATGCGAACACACCAACACGACCAGTCAAAGTATAAGCTTCCAACCAACCTTCAGCTTGATGTTCTGACAATTGCGAATCAATGATACGACCTTCTGGTGCTTGGTATTGATCATTTGGTTCCTTCACTTGTTCCATCCATTGACGGTTAGTGATGTCAAACATTGCCCACAAACGGTTAGACATAGTTTCGTCAGGGCCGAAGATACGGAATGACGTTGGGTTCAACTTTGAAACTTCAGCGAAGTAAGTTGACAAAACGTTCATGTCCATATTGCGGTTTGAATCTGACAATTCAGTTCCACGGTTTTCAGCAGTGATTTCGTTAGTGAAAGTCTTCCAATCTGGCAAAGTCAAATCAGTAGCCTTTTCACCACGAGCGCGTCCAGCGTTAGCGATTGGGTTTGCAGCCATCCGGTAATCACCAGCTGGTGCCATTTCAGCAACTTCTGCCTTCAATGATCCATCAGCGTTGAACAATTCAGTTGGCTTGTATGAGTTCATCCATTCCTCAAATTGAGGCAATGTTTGCAACTTACCTTGAGCCAAATTCAATGGCACTTGGTGCGCACGGAATGAATCTTCAATTGGTGCACCTGACTCGTCATGAGTAGGTCCGCCCCAGCCCTTTGGCAAACGAGCGATGATAACTGGCCATGCAGCAACAGTTCCATCTTCGTACTTGCCATTTTCACGGGCGTCCTTTTGAATAGCCTTGATATCTTCAATAGCAGCATCAAAGATAGCAGCTGACTTTTCGTGGTATGCCATGTAATCATGGATATCATCATTTTCGATGAAACGAGGTGAGTATCCCAATCCTTCGAAGAACTTAGTGATTTCTTCGTCTGACATACGTGAGAAGATAGTTGGGTTTGAAATCTTGAATCCGTTCAAATCCAAGATAGGCAAAACCGCACCATCGTTCTTAGGGTTGATAAACTTAATTGAGTGCCATGCAGTCATTGCTGGTCCAGTTTCAACTTCACCGTCACCGATAACAGTGAAAGCGATTTGATCTGGGTTATCCAAGATAGCTCCAGCAGCGTGTGACAATGAGTAACCCAATTCTCCACCTTCATGCAATGAACCTGGAGTTTGAGCAGTCATGTGTGATCCGATTCCACCTGGGAATGAGAACTTCTTGAACAACTTTGCCATACCCTCAATATCTTGAGTAATTTCAGGGTAGTTCTCAGTGTATGATCCGTCCAAGTATGAGTTGGTAACCATAACTTGTCCACCGTGACCAGGGCCACCGATGTAGAACATGTGCAAACCATACTTGTTGATCAAGCGATTAGCATGAGCATACAAGAAAGTTTGACCAGAGATAGTTCCCCAGTGCCCGATAGGCTTAACCTTCACATCATCCTTTTGGATAGGTGTGTTAGTAACTGAGAACAAAGGGTTGCTCTTCAAGAAAATCATACCTGCTGAAAGGTAGTTGGTAGCACGCCACCAAGCGTCAACCTTAGCAAGGTAATCTTTTGAATCAAAATCTACTGCCATTTTGATTAAATCTCCTTATATAAGTGTGAGAATGAATTTTTTAGCCAAAAGACCATTCTTTTGACAACATAGTAATGATACCAAAAAACTGGAACAGATTCAATAAAAAATGACAAATTGGTGCGGTCCAATTTGTCATCGAATTTTATAAACTTACTTTTTGTATGTTGATTATTCGCCATCCATTGATACAAAGCTATTGTAATGCATGTACTTGTAATGAATGCGCATTGTTCCAATTTCAAAAGGTGTGCCGTCATCTAAAAAGAAAATTCCAGACATCACGCCGACCGGTTCTTTGTCCGTCAAACCAAGCAACATTTGATCATCAGCCGTCGAAGGTTCGACCGTGACCGTCATATACGACTTAGTGACCGCTTTTTTCGTGGCCGTCTCAGCGTAATGAAAGACTGAATGTTTAAAATCTTCGACCGTCATCAATGGCACGAGCTTGGCCGGGATGATGGCACTTTCAATCATGAAATTGGCGGCTTGGAGTTTACGTAACCGTTTGGCCACCCAGACTTCATCGCCTTCATCCAAAAACAAATCTTGGCGGGCTTCTTCATCGGCGGGAATCTTTTCGACTGACAACAATTTAATTGCTGGCGCCTCGCCATTAAACCGATATGAATCAGATACCCCTAGATTGGTCCCCAACGAGTGAAACATCGCTTGCTTTTTTAAATACAGCGGGTTCACAAAGGTCCCAGACCCCCGCTTTTTGAAAATAATCCCTTGCAACGCTAACACCGTGAGTGCGCGTTTAATTGAACTACGTGAGACTTCATAGGCCTGGGCCAGTGAACGTTCATCTGGTAGTTTTAAAGTTGGAAATTCATTTGCGTTGATGCGCTTTTGCAGATCTTGCAACACTTTTACATACAGTGCATCTTCAGTTGCCATTTTGCCACCCTCGTTAAAAAATATATCATTATTATAACACTAAATTGGTCCAACCAATACGTTATGGTTGGACCAATTATTTACGCTTAAATATCCATGTCTTCGCGGTGGTGTAAGAGCAGCGTGAGCAACCCCGAAACCACGACAATTCCAGCGGCAACCCAATAAGCAATGTGAATTCCCTGTAAATCGGCAAGTTGCAAGCCAGTGTGTTTAGCGTGTACTTGTTTGAGGGAAATCAAACTGTAGACCGTGATTAAGGCTGCTGTCCCAAATGAGGCCGCAACTTGGCGAACCGTCGTATACATGGCCGAGGCGTCTGGCATCAAATGCAGTGGAACCGCATTGAAGGCTTCAGCTTGGATCGGCATCAAGACCAAAACTAAGCCCAGATTACGTACGAGTTGCCCCACGGCTGGCACCCAAATTGGCGTGTGCAATGACATCGTGGCCAACACAACCGTGCCCAAGAAAGTCAGCACCATCCCAATTGGGGCTAAGACTCTGGCGCCATATTGATCATATAACTTACCCGAAGTTGGCGAAAGAAAGGCGGTAACCAGGGCGCCAGGCATCAAGACCAGCCCAGAAATTAGCGCGGATTGCCCACGCACAGTTTGCATGTACAAGGGCAACATCAAAGCCCCGCCGTACAAGGCCGTCATCAAAACCACGTTGATGAGGGTTGAAACCCAAAAATTGTGATACATGAAGACTTTGAAGGTCAACAATGGCTTGCTTGAATAAATTTGTTGGAAGACAAACAATGTCGTCACAATCAAACCGACCAAGACAAAGCCCCAAACGTTGGGCGATGACCAGTGGCCATTTCCAGCATTTGAGAAACCATATAGTAATGATCCTAGCCCAATTGACGAGAGGATGACGCCTAAGAAATTAAACTTCAAGAATTTTTGTTCGCCTACATTAGTCAAGAAGATAGCTGCCAAAATCAGGTCAAGAATAATCAATGGTGCCACACCGAGAAATAGCCAGCGCCATGATAAATTAGTCACGATGAAACCAGATAGCGTCGGTCCAATGGTTGGTGCAAAGTTCAACGCCAAACCGATAATCCCTAGCGCCGCTCCCCGCTTATCTGAAGCGAATAAATTCATCACGATGACGTTTAGCAATGGCCCAAAGACCCCCGCACCGATGGCTTGCACCATCCGGCCGGAAATTAACACCAAATAATTTGGGGCAAACCCCGAAATCAAAGTTCCTACCGCAAAAATCAGCATGGCACCCAGATAGAGCGTGCGCGTTTTTAACCGTTGAATCAAAAAGGCCGTCAGTGGCACCATGACCCCGTTGACCAACATGTAACCATTGGTGAGCCATTGACCGAGCGTGGTCGTGATATTAAATTCACGCATTACATTTGGCAATGCGGTGTTCATCAATGTTTGATTCAAAAAGCCTAAAAAGACGCCCGCCACCAAAATGATTAAAACGTGCCGTTCTCGTTTACCTAAACTACTCACCTTGTTTTTCTCCCTTTATTTTGTAATCTTGCCCCGCCCATTCAGCCTCAAAAGCTTGAACAAACGCCCGCATCACTTGATCGCGTTGTTGCCCAATCCGCTTGGCTTCAGGGGTATTCAAATAATCTTTAATTAAGAATAATTTCTCGTAAAAATGGTTAATAATCGTTTCGTTATTGCGATACTCAGCCTTAGTCATTTCCTGACGTGGCAGTTTGGTTGGATCATACAACACGTGTTGATGTGCCATGCCATATTGCAAAGTACGAATCGCCCCCATTGCCCCGATGGCATCTAACCGATCAGCATCTTGCACGATTTTGCCCGCCAATGATAGGGGCTCTGGCTGACCAAACATCGCCTCGCTCCATGACATATTATCAATAATCTGAAAAATTTCAGTTTGTTTTGCATCGGCAACCTGCTGGGCGGCAAGAAAATCCGCCACAGCTTGTTTGCCAACAACAGGATCCGCGACCAATTTGTCATCGTAGGTATCATGCAACAATCCAGCTGCCAACGCAACGAATTCATCAGCAGATGTTTGACTAAGCAACAGATGTTTGACGAGGTCCACCACCCGCTGAATATGATCCATCGCATGGCCTGAATTATCACTAGCCAATACCCGCGTGGCAAATTTGTTAATGGCCTTTAATTGTTGCTGTTCTGTTGTTGTAAGCATGCCCGTC
Source organism: Lactobacillaceae bacterium (assembly GCA_031289015.1). GTDB lineage: Bacteria > Bacillota > Bacilli > Lactobacillales > Lactobacillaceae > Weissella. The sequence continues at coordinate 3,009 of JAITQG010000034.1, read as the reverse complement.
TCCTAAATAAACCGTGTGATTATGTACAAAATTATACTCATGCTCAACAATAACGCAAAAAAGGCGACCACCAGCCACAACCAAGCGACCAACTGGGTTAAACTAACTAACTTCAAAAGCGTGATGCCAATTGTCACTAGCGTCAAAAACACGATGTAACTAAACACCCCACTACCGGCGCCTTGCCAATCAGATTTACTCAAACTGACCGCCGTGAGCAAATTAATCACGATAAACAACCAAAGCAGCATTTTCCACCACGGTTCATTGATTAAAACCGCCGTTAATTGCGTTTGCACCTGCAACAAGCTCGGCCACAATAGTTGCGTCACTCCAACCATCGCCAAAGAAATGCCAAAGACCGGGGCAATGCCAATGAAAAAATTCCCTATTTGTTGATATTGGCTCTGTTTATTCCAAGTGTGCGCCACATACCCCATTTTACCAGCATGATCCTTGACAAACGGGCGTTGTAACAAAACCAACCGCGTAACTTTATGCAAAAAGATGAGCGCAACTAAGGCATGTGATAATTCATGCACCATCACACCCAAACCACTCAAGACCACCAATGAGTTGTTACCAAACCGTTGCATCAACCGTTGATTAACTTTTTCAATAATTGCCGAAACCAGCCAACTGCCCGCAACCGGCACGAGTAACCAACTCGCCAAGATGACCAGCCAGATTTCACTCAATGTCTTAGCCATGCGCTTGCTCCGTTTGAAGATCGGCAAATTGGCCGTGCACAAAATCAGCCAATAACGTAGCATCAACCCGAATTGAGCGGCCAACTTCACCTGCTGACAAAGTAATCAAGCCAGCTTCTTTGGCCACTAAATCAAAATAAATCGGAAACTTTTTCGTTTGCCAAATCCCCACTGGATTGTTCGCCCCATGCACATAACCCGTCGTTTTCTGTAAATCCTTGGTCGGAATCATATCGACGCGCTTATTGCCCGAAACTTTAGCAAACTTTTTTTCATCCAAGTGGCTGTCCAAAGGCACCACGCCAATCACCGGCCCAGTGACATTGCCAATCAAAGCGAGAGTTTTATAAATGTCGTGTTCCGTCAACCCAAACGCCTGCATTTCTGCATCCGACCGTTCCATCCCGCCACTAAAGGCAATGGTTTCGTACGGTACGTTGGCTTTATCCAAAATTTGTTCAACTAAAATCTTTTTTATCCGTGGTTTCTTAGCCATCTAAAACCTCCAAATTACTATCCTAATGAAAAAGAGCCGCATCACTGGCCCTAAATTGCGACAAACCATAATACAGCTGTCAGTACAAAAATACTGCCACCAAGGACCATCAAGCCTGGCCGGCGAATATCTTTACCAACCACGACTAATGATGCAGCCGCAAATAAAGCCAATAATGCGATGATAATTCTAATCATATCTTTACTCCTGTTTGAAATTCCACGCCTTAGGGTACCAAACTGCCCCTTTTGCATCCAACAAGGCACCAGGAATAATTTCCTTAGCCATAAAGTAATCTTGTTCAGTGTTAAAGGCTGGATCCATCCCATAGTCTTGGGCTGGTACATAGCCAAAATGCTGCCAATAGCCAGGCCAACCTAAAGCAACTAAGCCACCATATTGACTATAGCGGGCTACAATTTCCAAAGATTCAACCAAGCGCCAACCTAAACCACGGCCGCGGTACTCTGGTAGCACAACAACCGGGCCAATTGCTCCGATTTTATGCACTAATGGCGTGCCATTCCACATAACGCGCGAAATCATGCCATACCCGACAATCTCACCTTGAGCTTTTGCCACGATTTCAATAACCCGTTCACTAAATGGTGCGCTCTCACGTAATTTTGCAACCAATTTTTCTTCTTCCAAAGTACTATAGGCAGCTTCGTCAAAGGCTTCACGAATCACCCGACCAACGTCAGCGTGATCAGCTGGAGTCACCAAATGAAAACTAACATCCTTTAATGGGTGGGTTTCATTCATTTGGCGTGTTGGGAAGCGGTCGATGATATAGCCTAGCGTTTGAATGAACTCCAATTTCTGCGCGTCACTCTTGCGCAAGTCAAATGGGCGAGCTTCCTCATTAATTAAGGCGCCAAACATATTGAATAAATCAAAAGAATTGAGCACATAATATTCTGGAATCAGGTGCTTATAACTATATTGCGTGGGCAAGGGATGGCCTAACAAGGCTTGAATAATTGTCTGTTGGACAAACACCAACGTGACAAAGTCATCCATGTAGGCTAATTCTGGTACATCAACCCGCTTTAACCCAGCTTTTTGCATTAAGCCATCAATGGTTGTGCTATCTTCAATCAAAGCATCGGGCACAATTAACGGCGTAATTGTGGCTTTCAAATCATAGCCAGTGATAATTTCTAGTGCAAAGGTTCCAGAAACAATTGGTTTGATCCCAGCTTGGTTCATCACGGTCATCACTGATTCAAAATGGGTGAAACGTTGCCGATCCATCTGCTTGGTCCCTTTCTTGAGATGTGTTGGGGGCGGTTTTAAATTTGGGAAATATTACTTTTGATTATACTCCAACATTTAGCAATAATGTGGGGTTGAGGTCTAAGTTTTCGCATTGGAGGGTGGTGATATTTTGTTTGGTGGGTTGTTTAGCCGTTGCCGGCTAGGAATGTTGGTTGGTGGGGAAAGGGGCTCCGCATTGCTAGCGTAGAAGGGGGCGACACGGTCCCACTAGTCTAAGGGACTCGGCTCCGCGCAAGCACGAAACCAATTCCCTAAGACCGCGTTGGTGCCGCTTCTACGATTAGTCAAGTGTTTCAACGCTTTTCTCTATATTTTAGTTGAAATACTTAGTTTGTTTTAGCACTGTTTCTGCCTTTGGAAGCTTAAATCTCGATATGTTTCCATTCTTAAAAAGCCACAGGTAATATTTTGCTTTTTTCTGTGGTATCCTTATTTTGACAAATCTACCACATCATCGTTTTATTGTGGCTAATTCATACGAGTAGGGCTGATTTGTTTTTACAAGGTTAAAGATGGTTCTTA